>DAPKRP010000563.1:0-4972 GCA_031800515.1 Polyangiaceae bacterium LLY-WYZ-14_1
GCCCCGCCGGAGGCCTCTGGCGCGATCCTTCCCCCCGACCTCGGACCTCGATCCTTCGAGCTCGACGTCGCCGTCCGCAGCATCGCCGAGCTCCTCCGCCCCGGCCTGCCCGACGACGTGCTCCTCGTGGTGGACGCGGAAGGCTCCTTGCCGCCGGTCAAGATCGATCCGGCGCGCTTCCAGCGGGTGGTGAGCAGCCTCGTCGCCGCCGCCGTCGATCTGCCTGGCGCGCGGCGGGTGCGCGTGGTGGCAGCCCGGCGACAGCTCTCCCCGCCGGAGCAGGCGGAGGTGCTGGCGGAGGCCCGGGGCGCCGTCGACCGGGCCCTCGCCTCCGACGACCCCCTGGTCTCCGTCCTGGTCCTGGTGGAAGGGGCGGGCCTCGCCGAGGAGACGGCCGCTCAGGCCCTCGCGGAGGAATCGGCGGCGGCGCTGGTCACCGAGATCCGGGGCATGCTCCTCGCCCGGCGGCGCCCGGGGGCCAGCCAGGCGGTGGAGCTCGTCTTCCCCCCCGCTCGGGGGGTCGCCGCGGGCACCGGGTCGACGTCGACGTCGATGACCGCCGTGCGCGCTCCCGTGCAGGGCACCGGGGCGACCATGCAGGTCTTCCGGCCCCCGATGGAGTCGAGCGCCCGGCGACGCCCCCTGGTCCTGGTCGTAGACGATGAAGCCGGGGTGCGACGCACCTTGACGCGGCTCCTCGCCAGCTCCGGCGCCCGCTGCATCGTCGCCGCCGACGGCCTCGAGGCCCTCGAGACGGTCCGCACTCGAGCCGAGGAGCTCGACCTCGTCTTCCTGGACGTGCGGATGCCCTCGATGGGTGGCTTTGCCGCCCTCCGTGCCATCAAGGCGGCGGCCCCCGGCCTTCCCGTCGTCCTGATGAGCGGCTACGAGCCATCGGAAGACGAGCGGGGGGAGGCCGCCCAGGTCAGCCAGGGCTTCCTCACCAAGCCCTTCCGCCTGGACGACGTCCGCCGACTGGTCAACGAGCTGGCCCCGGACCGGGAGCGGGCGGGCTCGGCGAGCGGCTGACGGCGGCGCCGACGAAGGCATCCAGCCAGGCCGCGTCCAGGCCGGCTTCCTGGGACCACATCCCGTCCAGCCCGTGGAGGGCCAGGTCGACGGCCCCCCCCGCCCGGGCGAGGGCGACATCCCGGACGAGCTCCCCGGGACCCCGGTAGGGCCGTTCGTCCCCGAGGGCCCCGCCGCCGACGATGCCGAGGGCGACCGCGGGCCCTCCCCGCCGCACGACCTGGGTCAGGAGCCGCTCGGCCCCAGCGCGCCCGAGCCCCGGAAGGTAGCCTTCGGCGAGGCTCGTGTAGGCCATCGGAAAGACCGCATCGAAGGGCACCCCGTCGATGGGGGTACCGAGGAGGCTACCGAGGGTCCGACCGACACCGACGGGGCGGACCACCGGGAGCACGGTCGCGACGACCTGGCCGGCGCCCTCCCGGCGGAGCGCATCGACCAGCACGGTCAGGCGCCGCCGCGCCGTTCCGGAGCGCGCCAGATTACCTCGGGCCCAGCGCGCTACCCGGGCGACAGCGGTCGGCCCGGGTCGCCGGAGGCGGAGCAGGGACACGGGCGGCTCGAGGTCCATCACCACCGTCGGCCCCCGCCGGGAGCCGCCCCGCTCCGCCCCGGCTGGGAGCCGGATCGCCTGGATGGCTCGCCGCGCCTGGCGCTCGAAGGCGTCGAGCTGGTCGGCGTTCGGGTAGCGGCCGGCGACCTCGTGGAGGAGCGGCCAGACGCCGAGGCGGGCGCCGGCGGCCGCCGCATCCGCGGCCAGCCGCGGCAGGGCGTCGAGCCGCTCCGGCGGCGCGGCGACGAGGAGCTCCACCCGCCGTTCGGCGAGGACGCTGAGGGTCTCCGGGCCGAGGCCGGCGAGGGGGACGTCCTCCGAGAACAGGCGCAGACGGGGCGTGGCCCGCGGCGTAGAATCCCCGGGGCCATGAAGCTGCTCTACGGCGTCGTCGGCGAAGGAATGGGTCACGCGATCCGGTCCCGGGTCATCATCGAGCACCTGCTCGAGGAAGGGCACGAGGTCGCGATCCTCGCCTCCCAGCGGGCGGCGGATTTCCTGGAGGCGCGATTCGCCCGGGTCAAGAAGATCCACGGGCTCCACATCATCACCCAGGACAACGAGGTCCGGCGCTTCAAGACCCTGTGGTCGAACGTTCGGCGGTCGACGGTCGCCCTGCCGCGACAGATCGCGTCCTACTTCGAGCTCATCGAAGAGCTGAGCCCGCAGGCGGTGGTGAGCGACTTCGAGTCCTTCGCCTACATCTACGGTCGGATCAATCGGCTGCCCGTCTTCAGCGTCGATAACAACCAGATCATCAATCGCGTCCGCCATCCGCCCGAGGTGCTCCGGGGCCAGCGCACCAACTACCGGATCGCCCGCACCGTGGTGCAGGGGAAGCTGCCCTTCTGCCACCACTACTTCATCACGACCTTCTTCTACCCACCGGTCCGAAGCCCTCGGACATCCCTGCACCCGCCCGTGCTCCGCCCGGCGATCCTCGAAGCGGAGCCCCAGCCGGGGGACCATCTCCTCGTCTACCAGACCGCCGAGGGCAACACGCGGCTCGCCGAGGCCCTGGAAGCGACCGGCCTCCCCTGCCGGATCTATGGGATGCGCCGGGACCTGACGGAGGACCTTCAGGTCGGGAACCTGCGCTACCGTCCATTCCACGAGAAGCGGTTCATCGATGACCTCGCCTCCGCTCGAGCGGTGATCGCCGGCGGCGGCTTCACGGTGCTAAGCGAGGCGGTCTATCTCCGGAAGCCCGTGCTCTCGACGCCCATCCGCGGGCAGTTCGAGCAGGTGCTCAACGCCCGCTACCTCGAGGGGGAAGGTTTCGGGCTCGAGGCGCGGGAGATCGAGCCGGGCATCGTGAACCGCTTCCTCGAGGGTCTGCCGCGCTTCGAGGAGGCCCTCGCCGGCTACCAGCAGGACGGCAACCGTCACCTCTTCGACGCCCTCGACGAAAAGCTCGACCAGGCGGCAGCGGGCCTTTTCCGCAGGCTCCCCCGGGTCAGCTGGCCCCCGGGAACGACGGGCGCCAGCGGCTGGGACGACGAGGACGAGGTCGACGAGGATGAGGACGAGGTCGACGAGGAGGAAATCGACGACGACGGGCTCCTCGCGCCGCGCGACGACTAGGCGCTACCGGATGCGGAAGTCCGGGTAGATCACCACTCCCCGTCGTCGGGCCCGAACGGACAAGACCACGCAGTGGGTCGCGCCTCGGGCGAGGCCGCCAAAGCTCCATCGCTCTCGGGGCGCCCCGACGTCCGAGCACGGCGCGGTGGATGTGAGGGGCCCGATGCCGCCGGTCAAGATGGACTTCGAGCCGCTGCTCCGTCGCCGAGAGCGAGGCGGAGCGCGGTGGGCTGGACCGTCCGCTCTCGTCGCCCCCGGATCGCCTGCCGTTCGGTGGCCCACCAGTCTGCCGCGTCCCGACGGGTCCACCGGCCCGCTGCGGCGCAGCCGTTCAGCGCGTCGACCAGCGCCAGCGCGGAGTCGAATCGGTTTTCGGGCTCTTTCTCGAGGCACCGCCGGATCACGCCCTCGAGGTCGGCGTCGACCTCGGGCCGGAGGGTGCGAAGGGAGGGCGGCGACCGGTGGAGATGCTGACCGAGAACCTCCACCGTGCTCCGGCCCAGAAACGGCGGCCGGCCGGCGAGCAGCGTGAAGCCTACGGCGCCGACGGCGTAAAGGTCGGTGCGGCCATCGATGTGGTCGGGGTCCGTCAGGGACTCCGGGGCGATGTAGAGAGGCGTGCCCTTGATCGCATCCGCGGCGCTCAGACCGGGGTCATCGGGGGCATCCACCTGCTTGACCAGCCCGAAGTCGAGCACCTTGACCACGTCCGAGACCCCGCCGCGTTCGCACAGAAGAACGTTGTCCGGCTTGATGTCCCGATGAACCAGCCCAAGCCCATGGGCTTCCCCCAACGACTCGGCGACCTGAACCAAGAGGTGAATGACCCGCGCCGGCGGCAGCGTCCCGTGATGGTCCACCAGCTCCTGCAGGCTGATTCCGTCGAGGTACTCCATCACATAATAGAAGATGCCGTCTTCGGTTCGGCCGTAATCGAAGATCGCGACGGTGTTCGGGTGGGTGAGCCGGCTGGTCTGCTGCACCTCGCGTTCGAAGCGCGCCACCGTCTCCTGACCGGTCTTGTCCGGGGGCAGCAGCTTCACCGCCGTGGGCCGCCGCAGCAGCCGGTGCCGCGCTCGATAGACCGCCCCCATACCGCCCTCGCCGATCTTCCACTCCAGGGTGTACTGGCCGAGCTGCATCGCCTCCCGAACCTTGGACTGGAGCCCGTGGACGACCTGGGAGATCACGCCTGCGACGAGCGCGGTCGATCCGGTCACAAACACCCCGAACGAAAAAGGTAGCTGCCAGGCCTCGAACACCTGGCCCTTCGGTACGAGCTGGAAGGTCGCGATGGGCTCCCAGGACCAGACGGACACGGCGGTCATCAGCCCACCCCAGACGAGCGCCACGGTGATGGACAGCCACGGCGGGCTCGGGATGACCGCCGCCCGAAGGAGGACGGCGACGAGCATTGGAATCGGCGCGAAGAACGACATGATCACGCCGGTCCCGGGGACGGGAGGATGTGCGGGTAGGGTTCCGTAGGTCGCGGCCATCACGCCCAGAACGGAGAGCTCGAGCAGCCGGGACTGCGCCTGGGAACGAACCCCGCGCCGGGTCAAGGCCCAGACGAGGAGGCTCGCCCCGAGGGCCAGCAGGCCGGCCACCCGGGTGCTCGAGAGTGCGGACTCGTCCTCGGCCCAGTTCGCGTAGTCGACGACGAGAAGCAGGGCGAACAGGCTTGCAGTGACCCCGCTGAACATCGCGACGCGACGCTGTAGGTAGGCCGTGGGGTCCGTCAGCGTACGGTCCATCTGGCGCCGGGTACCACGCCGGAGGCAAATTCGGGTAGGGCGCCCGGATGAC
>DAPKRP010000564.1:0-3665 GCA_031800515.1 Polyangiaceae bacterium LLY-WYZ-14_1
CTCCATGGCGCCGACGGTCGCTCCGGGTACGCCCCGGGACAAGATTTCAACAGGCGGTGGCCTTCCTTCGGGGCGCCGACTCCTCAACACCCTCTTGTACCGGGTCGATCAGCCGCCGCCGGGTCGCGGCCGGTTCCCCGCCGGGCTCGATCGGAGCCGGCCCCCGACGGTGCCCCCCAGCTGGAACTGGAGGCCCCCATCGTCGGTGCGTGCCCGCCGGAGGTCGGGGCTGACCTCGAGTAGGGAAAAGAGGGCCCTGGTCCGGTCGTTTCGGTCTCGATAGGCGTCCTTGACCTGGACGTAGAGCAGGAGGTCCAAGACGGATCGGGCGAGGGGATCGGCGAGGCGCAGGGTGCCGTCGCCGGCGATCTCGACGTCCGTCCCGTCCGCGGCGAGGGTGGTCAGATCGAGCACCCCCTCGGTGATCTCCCCGGCCAGGGCGAGGTCCCCGGCATCGACCCGTTCCAGGGTGATCCCGTCGCCCATCCCCGGGACGGGCAACTTGGCCTTCCCGTCGCCGACGGTCAGGCCTTCGATGGCGAGGTCGACGGTGCCCGACGCCTCGGCGGGGTCCTCGGGCAGGGTGAGCTCGACGTCGCCGGAGATCCGTCCGACCAGCGGCACCGGGAGGTAGGCGCGCAGGATCCCCAGGCGTCGAAGCTGAACCCCGGCGAGCTCGAGGTCGATGTCCTGCGGTCCTCCCCCGGCGTAGTCGAGCTCGAGAGTGCCGCCGGCGAGCTCGGCGTCGAGCCCCACCCCGAGGCGGCCGAACAGAAGCTGCAGGATCGACACGTGGGCCGAGGCCTTGTCGATGAAGAGCTCCATCGGTGCTGCCGGGACGTCGTCCTCCAACGCCGCCGGGACCTCCGGCCGGCGGGCGAGGCGCACCCCCGTCGCCGAGACGCCGGTCAGCCAGGAGGGGGACAGGTCCACGATGTCCAGCTCCCAGCCGCTGGGACGGCGGACGCCGCCGGGACCTTCCGGCCGTTCCACCTCTTGCACCACGTAATCCCGGAGCCGGTCCCAGGGAAAGGTGAGGTAGGCGGCGATGACGAACACCAGGAGGAAGAAGGCCGCGTAGCCGAGCACCGGCAGCCAGCGTTTCGGTCCCCCTCCCCCCGCGACCGCCTGGTTCCACCAGCCCCGGAGACGGTCGATGAGCTCGGCGAATCGCTCCCTCATGGTCCCGGCGGCCCCACCCGTCGACGCCGCTCCCGTCGACGGTCGGCTGCCCCCGCCGACCGTTCCTCCCGAGCGGGTTGCGCTCGGTCGTAGGCGGCGACGGCGAACTGAACGTTGAAGCGGTTGGCCCCTTCCTGGAAGTGCTCGATGCGCAGTCGCTCGACGGCCACGGGGTATTCGCTGTTCTCGATGTCCGCCAGCAGTTGGAGCACCGGTCCGAGCTCGCTGTTTGGGGGAAGGCTCACCCGCACCTCTCGTCGCGTGAACTTCCCGAGGGCGAGCTCCGGCTGGTCCGTGACCTCTCCGATGCCGAGGTCGACCTTCCGCGCCTTTTCTTCGACGAAGCTGCCGAGGGGTGGGGCGCGCCGGTCGTAGCGGGCCGCGGCCGCCTCCCGGGCCGCTTTCCGGGCGGCCAGGAGATCCCGGGAGCGAGCCACGTCCCGGAGGACGTCGGCGATCTCGTCGTTCTCCTGCTCGAGCTCGGCGATGGCGCTGGTCAGCAGGTAGATCGGCAGGACGATGACGAGCACCGCGGTGAGCACGCCCAGGACCTGGACGTAGCGGCGTTCCCGGGGGTTCAGGCCCTCGTAGGCGCCGCGGAGGGGCTCGAGGGCGTTTCGAACCGGATCGAGGAGATCAGCGACGGCCACGGGACCTCCGTCCGCGACGGCGGTCGCCGTCTTCGTCGTCTCCGGTATCGGCATCGCAGAGCACGTCCGCCTCGAGCTGGTAGCGGAGCCGGCCGTCGGAGCCAGGGGCAGCGCTGGTGGATCCCCGGTCGAGCTCCCGGAGGCAGGCGTGGGCTTCCATCGCTGCGGCGATCTGGTCCCGTTCGGCGATGCTGGCGACGGAACCGGCGAGCTCGAAGCGCCCTTCGCCCCCTTCTTCCCCGAGCTCGACGAGCAGGGTTCGGGCGGTGTGGGGGATCTCCGGCGGGATGCGGGCGGAGACGTATTCGACGAAGTCGAGGGCGTCGACCTCGGGCAGGGGGTCGTCTTCCCGGGCGCCGCGCTCGAGAAGCTCCCGGGCCCGGTCCGGGCTTTCGGTGCGTTCCCCGAGCACTTCATCGCTGACCCGGGCGAGCTCGGTGACCAGCCGGGCGCGCTCGTCGCTCAGGGTGCGATAGCGGGCGAAGGTGGCAAAGGCGAAGGCGACGAGCACGGCGGCGGTGCCGATGGCGGCCAGCCGGGCGTAGCGCTGGACGGCGCCGACGGTCCGCGTGTAGGCGAAAGGGCCGCGTCGGAGGTCGAGGCGCTTTTCCCGGTCCAGGGTGCGCGCGGCGAGGGCGGTGGCCGGGCCGAACCGGTCCCGGGTCCCCCGGTCCGCACCTCGGGCGTCGGGCAGGGGGATGCGGCGGGTCTCGACGCCGGCGACGCGCTGCAGCCAGGCGACGGCAAGGTCGTCCGTCGGAGGCGCCTCCGCCAGGACGCCGGTCTCCGCCGGGTCGGCGTCGGTCTCGGTGGGGTGAGCCTCCGCCGGATCGGCGGCCCGGGCGGCGGTCGTGTCGGGGTCGGCCGGCGCCGGTAGGGTGACGCTGGCGGTGCCCCCGGAGGAAGAAGCGTCGGCTCCGGTGGAGGGAGCGTCATCTTCCGGGGAGACGATGGCGCCGGAGGTTCGGTCCTTCCCGTTGGCCGCCGCCGGCTCTCCCCCGCCGGGGCCAGTGGCGCCCTCCGCCGCGGGGGCGGCGACGGTCGGCGGCGGTGCGGGAGGGGCGGGAAGGAAGCCGGTGAGCCAGGCCCGCTCCAGAGGGGCTCCCCCGTTGGCCCGCCAGGCGGCCAGGCTCCGCCGGAGCTCGAGCTCGAGGGGCGAGCGCTCGTCGAAGGGAGACCCCCGTAGCGCCACCGTGCGGGCGAAGGCGGCGCGGCCGTCCCGAAGCACACACAGATCCGCGTGGTCCTGCCCCAGAGCGAGGACGAGGCTGGTGCCGACATGCATCTCCGGGACGAGGTGGGCCAGGCCGTCCAGGGACGCGCCGCCGACGGCGACTTCCTTCGGGTCGACGCCGGCCTCCCCCAGCCGTTCCAGGAAATCCCGAAGCCGGTCGTGGTGCACCGCGGCGGTCAGGAGCCGTAGGGTCGGCCCTTCCCGGGCGACGGGCTGGTGATCGAGGACCGCTTCGTCCGCCTGGAAGGGGAGAAGCGGCTCGAGCTCGAAGGGAAGCACCTCGTTGGCCCGCTTCTGCGCTGCCGCCGGGATCTCGACGGAGCGGAGGGAGGCGGAACGACCGTCGACGGCCGCAACGATCTGGTCTGGCGGAGGATCGAGCTGGGCGACCAGGTCGGCCAGGGCGGCGCGGCGGGCCGCCCGATCTCGTTCCTCCGGGTCGGCGTCCGGGGCCACATCGTCCGGGACGACGAGAGGCACCTCGACGTACCGCAGGACTTCGCCGCGGCGGAGGACCGTGCGCAGCAGGGTGCCGCGGACGGCGTGGGGGCCTTGGTCGATTCCGAGGATGCGGGCCATGGGTGGGGTCGGAGGGAGGG
>DAPKRP010000565.1:0-13639 GCA_031800515.1 Polyangiaceae bacterium LLY-WYZ-14_1
GGGGGCTCGGCGCGCTGGTCGGGTCCAGCCGCACGATGGACCGGCTCTTCGACCTCGTGCGTCGGGTCGCCACCACCGACGCTTCCGTCCTCATCACCGGCGAGAGCGGAACGGGTAAAGAGCTGGTCGCAAAGGCCCTGCACGACGAGAGCGACCGGAAGCAGGGCCCGTTCGTCGCGATCAACTGCGCCGCCGTCCCGGCGAGCCTGATCGAGAGTGAGCTGTTCGGTCACGTTCGGGGGGCCTTCACCGACGCCCGGGGGACCCGGGAGGGGCTCTTCCTCGGAGCCGACGGGGGCACCCTGTTCCTCGACGAGATCGGCGAGCTCCCCATCGAGACCCAACCGAAGCTCCTTCGAGCCCTGCAGGAACGGCGGGTGCGCCCCGTCGGCGGGGACAGCGAGCGCAGCTTCGACGCACGGATCATCGCCGCGACGAATCGGGACCTGGATGCGGACGTCCGCTCCGGTCGGTTCCGGGAAGACCTCTACTATCGCGTCAACGTGGTGCGCCTGGAGCTCCCCCCGCTCCGCGAGCGGGGAACCGACGTCCTCGAGCTCGCCCAGCGGTTCATCGAGCGCTACGCCGACCGCCATCGAAAGCCGGTCCGGACCATGAGCGACGAAGCCGCCCAGAAGCTCCTCGACTACGATTGGCCGGGAAACGTTCGGGAGCTGGAAAACGCCATCGACCGGGCGGTCGCCCTCACCCGGCACGAGCGACTCGCGGTCGCTGATCTGCCGATGCGGATCCAGCGGCATCGCCCGGTGACCGTGGACCTGGCGCCGGAAGAGCCCGAGTCTCTGCTGCCGATGCACGAGGTCGAACGTCGGTATATCGACCGGGTGCTCGAGCTCACCGGCGGAAACAAAGCGCGGGCGGCCCGGATCCTCGGATTCGACCGGCGCACTCTCTATCGAAAGCTGCACCGCTTCGCCATGGAAACGTCCCCGCCCTCCGGCGAGGTGGACGCTCCATGAGCCACGGCCAACGCAACGACGCAGCAGCCTCCGCTTCCCATTCCGGTTCCACGGGTTCGGCGCCATCGCAGCACCGGCACGCCATCCCGGACCGAGATACCGCCCTCGCGCTCGCGGAGGCCCACGCGGGCACCTTCAGCCAGTGTGCCCACGACCTGCGCGGGGCGATCGGACTCCTCGCCGGCGCCTTCGATGAGGTCGACGCGGTCTGCGAGGTCCCCGACGACGTGGCTGCCTTCGTCCACCGAGGTCGCCGCCGGCTCGAGCATCTGGCCCGGCGCTGGTCCCTTGTGGCCGACGTGCTCCGCCGGGACCTGGACGGCAACTCGACCCTGGCGCGGATCGACCTGGCGGACCTCGCGGCGAGCGCCGCCGAGCAGGCCGAGCGGGTGGGCCGCGTTCGGGTCCTTCGCAGCGGCGAGACCTGTCTGCTGCGGGCGGATCCGGAGCTCGCCACGTTCGCCGTCGCCGAGCTGATGGTCGCTGCCGGTCGCACCCTGGGTCGCCGGCTCCGTCTCGACGCCCAGCTCGAAGAGCAGGGCCGATGCATCCTCCGGCTGGGCCCGGACCAGGAAGAGGTCATCACGCCGATGGACGATCCCACGCCCCCGGACCCCATGATGCCGGGGAGCGCGGTCGCGGCGCCCGCCTGGCCACCCCTCACCGGCCATCCTGAGCTCGAGGGTTTGCCCGGACGGGCCGGACTCTGGCTCGCCACCTCCCTGTTTCGGCTCCAGGGGGTCGAGGCGACGGTGAGCCCGACGGCCCCGGAGGTGGTGCGCCTTTCCTGGCCTCGGGGCTGACGGTCTTCCGCCGATCCTTCTCAGGACGGGTGCCAGAGGTGGTCGAGGGTGGTGACCAGGTCGTTCACCCGAATCGGCTTCACCAGGTGCGCCTGGAAGCCGGCGGCCTTGGTGCGCGCCCGTTCCGTCCGGCCCCCGTAGCCGGTGACCGCGACCAGGGGCACCGCGGCGAGGGTGGCATCCTGGCGGAACGCTTCCGCGAGCTCTTCCCCGGTCATCCCGGGGAGGCCGAGGTCCGCGATCAACGCGTCGATGCTTCCGGCACGTTCCCGGGCGAGCTCGAGGGCATCCGCCGCCCGAGAGGCTTCGTCGACCCTGGCCCCGACCCGGCGGAGGCCCCGCGCCAGGAGCTCCCGGAAGTCGTCGTTGTCGTCGACGACCAACAGATGCCGCCCTTCCAGGGAGTGGGGCTTCGGGGCCGAGGCCGCCGCCTTGCCGCCTGAGCGCTCCGGGGCGGGCGCCGCTGCCGCGTCCGAGCGCCGGGCGGCGAGGGGGAGCTCGACCTCGAAGACCGCGCCGAGACCCGGCCCCGGGCTCGACGCCCGCACCGTGCCGTCGTGAAGCGCAGCGAGACGGTGGGCGAGGGTGAGACCGAGGCCGAGGCCCCCCTCGGTGACGTGGGGGTCGGGCCGGTGCTGCACGAAGAGCATGAAGACGTCGTCGAGCTCTTCCTTGGACATGCCGCGCCCCGTATCCGCGACGTGGATGCGGGCGCCAGAACCGCGCCCTTCGGCGGTCGGTCCCGCCATCAGGCTCACGGTCACCCGTCCGCCGGGAGGCGTGTGCTTGAGGGCGTTGTCGAGGAGGTTGACCACCACCTGCTCGAGGCGGGTCGGATCGCCGAGGACGGTGACGGCGTCCTCCGGCTGCTGCACCAAGAGGTCGATGGTCTTCGCCGTCGCCGCTTCTTCCTTGCTTCGGACGGCCCCCGCAACCACCTCCCGGAGGTCGACGCGGCGCTTCTGGATGGTGATCTTCCCGCGGACGACCCGGGAGACGTCGAGGAGGTCGTCCACCATCCGACCCAGGTTCCCGAGCTGTCGTCGAAGGATGTCCTTCGCTTCGGCCGCTTCCTTTTCGTCCCCGGCGGTCTCGAGGGTTTCCGCCACCATCTCGATGGCCGCGAGGGGGTTGCGGAGCTCGTGGGCCAGCATCGCCAAGAACTCGTTTCGGTGCCGGTCCATCCGTTCGAGCTCGCGGGCGCGCTGGTCGAGCTCGGCGTCCAGGACGACCGCCCCCCGATGGCTTTCCGCGAGCTCCGAGCGCAGACGACGAACCTCCGCCCGGAGGGCCTGCACCTCCCCGGCGCGGTCGCCGGTTTGCTCTTCCCTGCCGCGAGTCGCCACGAGTCGAGCGTAGGCTCCGAACCCTGGAACGCCAGGACCCGACGGGAGGCGGCCCGGCGGAACCGACGCGATCCGGGAGATTGAACTTGCGAGCGATTGTACTACCTCCTGCCCGGATGAACGACGAGGCGCCGCGGGATGTGGATACCGCCCTCGACTACGTGCGTGGGCTCCTGAGCTACATCGGGGAAGACCCGGACCGGGAGGGCCTCCGGGACACCCCGGCTCGTGTGCTCCGAGCCTACGACGAGCACTTCGCCGGGTACCGGGAGGACCCGGCGGCCTACCTGGCGCGGACCTTCACGGAGGTGGAGGGCTACGACGAGATCGTCCTGGTCAGCGACATCGAGCTCCACAGCCACTGCGAGCACCACATGGTGCCCTTCGTCGGCAAGGCCCACGTCGCCTACATCCCGAACGGGCGGGTGGTCGGACTGTCCAAGCTGGCGCGGGTGGTCGACGTCTTCGCCAAACGCCTTCAAGTCCAGGAAAAGCTGACGGCTCAAATCGCCGACACGATCCAGGAATATCTCCAGCCCCAGGGGGTCGCCGTCGTCGTCGAATGCCAGCACTTCTGCATGTGCTACCGGGGGGTGCGTAAACCCGGTTCCTGGACGACGACCTCCCGTCTTCATGGCCTATTCCTGCGGGACACCGCCGCCCGCATGGAGCTCTTTACCCTCATCGGCCGAGAACGGCGGATCGGCTGAGACCCGTGCGCGCGGCCCGCTTTCACCGCTTTGGGGGTCCGGACGTCCTGTCCGTGGAAGAGGTGCCCGACCCGGACCCGGACCCCGGGCAGGTCCTGGTGCGGGTCCGCGCCGCCGCCCTGAATCCCAAGGACGTCCTCGTCCGGTCCGGGAAGTTCCGCTGGCTCGGCGGCAGCCGGTTTCCGAAGGGCACCGGCCTCGATTTCGCCGGCGAGGTCGTCAAGGCGGGTGCCGGCGTGGCCGACCCCTCCCTCGCCCCCGGCAGGCGGGTCTTCGGTATGCTCAATGGCTGGGACGCCCGAACCTGTGCCGAGCAGGTGGTCGTGCCCCAGGACGAGCTCGCCCCCATCGCCGACGGGCTCGACGTCGAGGCGGTCGCCGGGGTGCCCCTGGCGGGCTTGACCGCCCTGCAGGCCCTCCGCGACGACGTGCGCCTCGGTGCCGGAGAACGGCTCATGGTCAATGGCGCCTCCGGTGGGGTCGGCACCCTGGCCGTGCAGATCGGCCGCATCCTGGGCGCCCGGGTGACCGGCGTGAGCAGCGCGCGGAACGCCGCTCTGGTTCAGGACCTCGGGGCGGACGAAGTGGTCGACTACCGGACCGAAGACCCCCTGGCCGGCCCCCGGGGCCCCTTCGACGTCGTCTTCGACGTGTTTGGCAATCGGACCTTCCGGGACGCGCGGCGGGTCCTTTCCTCCCGGGGCCGCTACGTGACGACCGTGCCTTCCCCCCGCATCCTCTGGGACACGGCCTGGACCCGTCTTCGTCCCGGCCCGACGGCCCAGCTCGTGGTCGTCCGCTCCCGGCGTCGGGACCTCGCGAAGCTGGCGGGTTGGCTCGAAGCGGGGACGCTCCGACCCGTGGTCGACCGGGTCATGCCCCTCGACGACATCGTCCAGGCCCACACCCACCTCGGTACCCGCCGCGCCCGGGGGAAGGTGATCATCCGTCCCTGAGGCCCTCCTGGCCACCGCCGTCCTCGCCACGGCTTGACGAAGCGCATCCGACCCATGACCGATCTCCGCGTCCTACTGCTCGAGAACATCCACCCCATCGCCGAGGAGCGGTTGACCGCCGAGGGCTTTCGGGTCGAGACGGTGCCCGGGTCGCTCCAGGGGGATGCCCTCCGGGAACGCCTCGACGGCGTTCACTTCCTGGGGATCCGGAGCAAGACCCAGGTCACCGCCGAGGTCCTGGAAGGCGCCTCGGACTTGGTCGGTGTGGGTGCCTTCTGCATCGGGACGAATCAGGTCGACCTTCCCGCGGCCAACCGCCGGGGGGTCGTCGTCTTCAACGCCCCCTTCAGCAACACCCGCAGCGTCGCCGAGCTGGTGCTTGCCGAGATCATCATGCTGGCCCGTCAGGTTCCAGACCGGTCCCGGGAGGTCCACGCCGGGGTCTGGAAGAAGTCGGCGAAGGGCAGCTTCGAGGTACGCGGCAAGACCCTTGGCATCGTGGGCTACGGGCATATCGGCCGTCAGGTCGGGGTCCTGGCCGAGGTCTTCGGCCTCCGGGTGCTGTTCCACGACATCGCGACGGTGCTGCCGATGGGGAACAACCAGCCCATCGCCTCCCTGGACGAGCTCCTCGCCGCCTCGGACTTCGTCACCCTGCACGTGCCGGCCACCCGCCAGACGGAATGGATGATCGGGCGCGAGCAGCTCGCCCGCATGAAGCCCGGGGCCTACCTGCTCAATCTGAGCCGGGGGACCGTCGTCGACATCCCGGCGCTGGCGGAGGCCCTCCGGGATGGCCATCTCGCCGGCGCCGCCATCGACGTCTACCCCCAGGAACCCGGCACCAACGACGAGACCGGGTTCGAGACCGAGCTCCGGGGGGTGCCGAACGTGATCCTGACCCCTCACATCGGCGGCTCGACGGTCGAGGCGCAGCGGTCCATCGGCGAGGAGGTGTCGGGGACGCTCACCAAGTTCGCTCGGGAAGGCGCGACGGCGACGGCGGTCAACTTCCCCCAGGTGGACCTGCCCCGCATCCCCAACACCCATCGGGTTCTCCACGTCCATCGAAACGTGCCCGGGGTGCTCAGCGACGTGAACCGCATCGTCGCCGAGAAGCAGGCCAACGTGCACGCCCAGGTCCTGGCCACCGACCCGGACATCGGGGTGCTCCTGATGGACCTGGACCACGACGTCGCGGAGCCGGTCTGCGAGGCCTTCGCCCGGCTGGACACCACGATCAAGGCGCGGACCATCTACTAGTCCCCGGTTCGAACTTCCGGGCAGGGGTACCAGGACCCCTGTCCGGAGGTTCGGCTCGCTGGCTTCGCGTCGAGCGGTCGACCAGCAGCGTCGGCAGCATGGCCGCGGCGACCTGATCGGGGAACTCTTCGTGGACGAAGAGCTTCGCCTGCGGAACGACGTGGAGCGTGGCGTCGGGGAAGGTCGTCACCATCTCTTCAGCCCAGGCGAGGGGGAAAAACGGGTCCCTCTCTCCCCAGACGAGTCGGACGGGTTGGGTGATCCGGGTGTGGACGCCGGCGAGCTCGTCGACATAGCGCCGCTCGAAGCTGCGGATCAGCGCCCCCGAGGCCCAGCGCTTCATCCCGTCGTCCCGGAGTGGCTCGAGGAAGAGCTCGGAGAATTCGCCGTCGAGAAGGCCCTTGTCGGCGAAGCATCCGCCGAGGAGCAACGGGCTCCGGCGGAGGGTTCGCTGGTTCGCTGTCCAGGCCAGGATCGCTTCGAACTTCGGCAGCCGAGACATGAAGAGGAAGAACCGAAAGAGCAGGCTCAAGCCCTGGCTCTGCTCGGTGTCCAGCAGCACCATCGACCGCAGGCGGGCGTCGCCCGCGACCGCGTGCCGCGCGATCAGCCCGCCGCTGTCGTGCCCAACGAGCGCCACGCTTTCGAGCCCGAGGGCGTCGATCACCTGGCGCACCGCGGCGATGTGGGTGTGGATGCCGATGCTCGTCGAGCGGTCGAAGCGGCTGTGACCCGCGCCGGGTAGGTCGATCAGGTGGCAGGTGACGTGGGGCGCGAGCCGGGGGAGCAGCCGACGGTAGGTCCCGCTGGTGACCGGCCATCCGTGCACGAAGAGCACGTCCGGGCCCGTCCCGACACGGCGGTAGGCGACGGCGCTGCCGCCCTCGACATCGATGTATTTCTCCGGAGCCTCTCGGAAGAGATCGGTCGCCTGGCTCTCGGTCGTGGTGGTCATCTCGGGTTCTCCTCCTGCCCGGCGCGGGCCCCCCGACGAGCCACGATCCACGGGCACGAGGAAGTGATGCAGGGGTGCTGGGCGCCCTCAATGACCTCTCGAGGTAGGTGCCTCCCAGGCTGCTGTTGGCAGAGTGTTGGCGGACTTGAAGACTCGAAAGACGGAGGCGACGGCGATGGCGCGTGTCGAGCATCGGGCGGGGCTGTTTCCCGCCCTTCTCAAGCACTGGCGGGGCAAGCGGGGGCTCAGCCAGCTCGATCTGGCCCTCGGGTCCGAGGTGTCGAGTCGCCACATCAGCTTTCTCGAAACCGGCCGGTCGCGTCCGAGCGCAGAGATGGTCGTCCGCCTCGCGACCGCCCTCGACCTGCCGCTGCGCCACGTGAACACGATGCTCGAGGCGGCGGGGCATCCGCCGCTCTATCCCGAGATGGATCCCGGGCCCAAGGGGATCGCGGCCCTCCCCGCGCCCATCGTCGAGGCGCTTACGCTGATGAAGCAGCACCACGAGCCGTTCCCCCTCGTCGTCGTCGACCGGCTCTACCGGGTGCTCGATCTAAACCGGGCCGCTCAAGCGCTCTTCTACGGGATCCTATCCGACCCGGCAGGGGCCGTCGCCGAAGAATTGAACCTACTGACCCTCACCTTCGACCCCGAAGGGGCCCGTCCCGCCATCGTGAACTTCCCGGAGGTCGGCCGCGCGTTGCTGTGGCGCCTTCAGCGAGAGGTCCTCGCCGACCCGAACGATCGTTCGCTGCGTGAGCTCCTGGACCAGGTCCTGGCGATGTCCACCGTCTCCGACGACTGGCGCGAGGCCGACCTCTCCGTCCCGTCATCCCCCACCCTCGTCCTGCACCTCCGCGCCGGCGAGCTCGACCTCCGCTTTCTGACCATGATCACCGCGTTCCAGGCACCCCAGACCGTCCTCCTCGACGAGCTCCGAATCGAGACCTGGTTCCCCGCGGACACCGCTACCGGAGAAGCCTGCCGGATGCTCGCGGGGTAGGGCGCGGCCAGCGAGGTGTTCGACCTGGCACAGGACCAGTGGCACGACGCCGTCGTGGCGAGTGGGATGCTCGGCAACGAAGCTCGGTGACCGTGCATCGAGACGCGACGGACGCCGCGGAGCGGCTTGTCGTCGCGGCACGTCGTCGTCCCCGTCCCGCACCTCATTCCGGCCGGATGGTCACCTTCTCCATGAGGCTGAGCCCGATCTGCTTGTCGTAGTAGGCGGCTTCGTTGATGAAGGCGCCGAAGACGGGGCGGTCGCCTTCGTAGGCGACCTGCTCGCCGCTGAGGCTGAGGAACAGGGGGTCGCCGGGGCGGATCTCTCGGTAGTCCCCGTCCTGCAGGTCGGGGTGGATCATGGCCGCGATCTCCCCCCGGGCGTCCACGGGGAACGGGACCTTCTCGAGGAATCGGTAGCCCTCCATCCGCTCCGGGACGGGGTCGGCGGTGCCTGCGTTCTTGCGGGCGAGGTAGTCCAGGGCATGGGCGACGGCCTCGCGGGTCTCGGCGCAGGTTCGATAGTGCAGCAAGCCCTGGGGGACGGGACCCACTTCGATGCCGAGCCCACCGAGACGGCCCATGGATCGGAAGCTGCTGTCGGCCAAGCGATCCCGGGGGTCGTGGAACAGGGTGGCCCGGGGCATCTGCTGCTTGACGTAGAACGCGGTCTCGATGACCAGGGGATCGCCGGAGTTGATGAGCAGCGACACCCCCATGTTCGCCGTCGTGGTGTGCATGTCGATGACGAAGTCGACCTGGGGGTTCTGCTTGGGTCCCAGCTGCGCGTTGAGGGCCTTGGCGCGGCGCTGTTCGACCCCTTGAAGATCCGGGTTTTCGAGGTCGTCGATGCGGAACTGCCGGTTCAGGTCCTGGTCGACGTAACGCCGTACCTGTTCGATCGCTTCCGGGTTCACCAGATGCAGCTCCGTCGCGAAGCCGTCCCGCTGCACCTCCCCCGGGTTCGAGAGCCAGTGGCGGATGAGGTGGACACCGGTGAGCTCGTTGCCGTGCGTCCCGCCGGCTACGGCGACTCGCTCGAGAGAACTGGTCATCACCATCACCTAGTCCCCCTGCCGGGGGTTGCGAAGGATCCCTCAGAGGGATTCCTCAACCCCCTCTCAGAGCCTCTCAGGGGGAGGGCTGGTGCACCGGGGCGCGGGCCGCGGCCCTTCCGGAAGAGATGGCCGCCGGTGCGCGGCGGGCGGCCCCCAGGCCGGCGACCGCGACGAGGGCCCAGCCGATGATGAGGGACAAGCCGCCCAAGGGCGTCACCGCCCCGAGCCACCGAGGAGCGCCCAGGGCCATCGCGTAGAGCGTACCGGCGAAGACCAGCGTTCCCAGGGTCAGGGCGACCGGGGCGAGGCGCCCGGCCCGGGTCGAAGCCGGGAGCCGGGCGGACAGGCCGACCGCCAGGGCGTGGGCCAGGTGGTAGCTCGCCGCGGTCTCCCACCAGCCGGCGAAGGTGGCCCCATCCGGGTGGCCGGCGAAGCGGTCGGCGAGGGCGTGGGCGCCGAAGGCGCCGAGCCCGACGGCGAGGGCGCCGAGGATGCCGGCGACGCCCAACCACCGTTGCTCGTGGCCGAGGGCCACGCCGCGGTCCGGCGCGGTGGTGTCGTCGAAGGAGGAGGCGGAGGAAGAGGCGGAGGTCATGCCCCCATTTCAGCGGTCGATCAGGAAGACGTCCACCCGACGATTCGCCCGACGGCCTGCGATGGTCTCGTTGCTAGCGATGGGCTGGTCCTGGGCGATCGCCCGCACCTCGATACGCGACTCGGGCACTCCGAGCTCCCGAAGCCGCTCGCTTACCCGACGGGCGCGGCTCCGGGCGAGCTCCCGGTTGGCTTCCTTTTCTCCCTCGGCGTCCGAATGCCCCAGGATGAGGGCGCGTTGGTCTCCGTTCAGGACCGTGCGGGCCACCGACGCGAGCTCCTGCCGGGCCGCCTCGTCGAGGACGTCGCCCCCCCGTCCGAAGTAGATCCGGTGAAGCTCCGGCGCCCCGCCGCCGGCGCCGGCGGACGAGGGGGTCTCGGCACCGTCGTCCCCGCTGGCGATCTCCACCGGCGCATCCGCCGGGGAAAACCCGTGGTCGGCGACGATGGCCTGGCCACCGGGGGAGAAGACGAACCGCAGGAAGCTCGCCACCGCCCCCGTCGGCATGCCTCGGCTGTAGAACATCAGGGGCCGGGCGACGGGATAGTCGCTGGTCCGGATGGATTCGATGGACGGCATGACCGGCGCCGAATCGGGGCCGGCGGCGATGGCGACGGTGCCGAGGTCGTCTCGACCGGTCGCCCAGCCGAAGCCGACGTAGCCCACCGCCGTCGGGTCGGCGGCGACGACGTCGGCGATCGCCTCCGAGCGTTCCAGGAACTCCGTGTCCGGGGCGAACTCCTCGCTGCCCCGGCGGGCGCCGCCCCGCAACACCTTCTCTTTGAAGAAGGCGTGGGTCCCGGAGTAGCTCGGCCGGCTCAGCAGCCGCACCGCTTCGTCGTCCCCTCCGAGGGCGCTCCACCGACGGACCTCTCCCGTGAAGAGACGGCTCGCCTCGTCCAGGGTGAGCTCCCGGACCGGGTTGTCCGGGTGCACGATGATCGCGATCCCGTCGTAGCCGATCACGAACTCCCGCAGCCGGATCCCGAGCTCCCGGGCTTCCTTCAGCTCGTCGGCCTTGACCGGCCGGGACGACGCCGCGAGGTCCGCCGTCCCGTCGAACAGCCCACCGAAGCCCGTGCTCGAGCCCAGCGCCTCGACGCTGATCGCGATGTCGGCGTGCTGCTCCATGAAGGTCTGGGCGAGGGCGGGACCGAGAGCACCGCCGATGGTGTCGGAGCCCTTGATCTGGAGCTGCACGGGACGGGCACCGGCTTCGATGAAGCGGACCGGCCAGTTGACCCAGACGGGGATCGGTGCGCCGTCCCGCTCCGCCGGCTCGAACTGGAAGCTCTGCACCGCGCGCAGGGCGGCGCGTTCGAAGGCGGCGAGCTCCGGGCGATGGCGGTAGATCTGGGCGTCCCGCACCTGCCCGTCGGCATCGATCAGGAGGCGACAGGTGACCGTCGGGGTGAGCGCCATCTCCGACGGCGCGATGGGCAGCACGCCGGCGAGCTTCTCCGGCCGCCGGTCCGTGGGGCGTAGCTCCGTGGCCTGGGCGCGCAGGTCGTCGTCCGAGGTCTCGGAGCCGCCAGGCACCGCCCCTGCGGAGGCGGCCTGGGAGGCGTCCGTCTCGGCCTCCGGCGACTCCCCCTCGGGCCGCGGGATCAGGAAGGCGAGAAGCGCGGCGAGGGCGACGACGCCACCGATGACGGCGGCGCGAAGTCCCCAGGAGGACGGGGCGCCCGAAAGACGGCCACCACCGCCCGCGGCGCCTGCCGAGGTGACCGAGGGGAGCGCCTCGCCCCCGGACCGGCTCCCGCCGAAGCTCGCGCTGGGCTCCTGACCGAGGTCGATGGTCCCCGGGCTCGCGAGCTCGCCTGGGCTCGACGAGCGTCGCGCCTCGACCTGGGCGACGCATTGCTTCACCAGGGCGCGCTGCTCCCGTTCGAGCTCGCCGAACTCCTCCTGCATGTAGGCGCGGAGGGCCGTGCGCCCGTCCCCGAGGCCCTGGTCGACGAGCCAGCCCTCGAGGACTTCCTTCATCTCCCGGGCGGTGCGCGGCCGGTCGTCCGGGTCCCGCTGGAGAGCGCGCCGCACCATGTCCGCGATGGGTGCCGGCACCCCCGGCACCCGGGCGCGGGGGTCCGGGATCTCCATCGTCAGGGCGTTCTCGAGGGTGACCGCTTCCGTCTCCCCTTTGAAGAGCCGACTACCGGTGAGCGCCTCCCAGACGACCACGCCGGCGCTCCAGAGGTCGGCGCGGCGGTCGATGGGCTGGCCCCGCGCCTGTTCCGGCGAGATGTACGCGAACTTGCCCTTCACCAGGCCGGTGCGGGTCGCCGCCTCCTGGGTGGCCGCCTTCGCGATCCCGAAGTCCAGCAGCTTCGTCACCCCGTCGTAGGTGACGAAGATGTTGTGGGGAGAGACGTCCCGGTGGACGACGCCGAGGGGGGTGCCGTCGAAGTCCTGGGCCTCGTGGGCGTGGTGCAGTCCTTCGAGGGAGTCGGCGATGATCCGTGCCAGGAGCGGCGGAGGCACCCGCCGTTCCTTCTTGTTCGCCCGATGGATCAGGCGATGGAGGGGCTGGCCGGAGAGGAACTCCATCGCGATGAAGTGCTGCCCCCGGAAGGCGCCGACCTTCAGCGTCTGGACGATGTGCGGGTGGGAGAGGCGCGCGGCGAGGCGGGCCTCGTCGAGGAACATCCGCACCACCCCGTCGTCTTCGTTCAGATGGGGGAAGAGGCGCTTTAGGACCACCAACTTGCGAAAGCCGCTCGGGCCTTCCGCCAGGGCGAGGTGCACCTCGGACATCCCCCCTTGTCCGATCTTTCCGACGATGGTGTACTCGTCGAACCGCAGGGAGCTCACCGGGGCGAGGTCGACCTGCGCGGTGGCGGTCGACTCGCTGGAACCCGTTCCCCCATCGAGCGCGGCGCGATCCATCTTGGTGGCGGAAGACTAGGCGGGCGCCCGCCGATCGGAAAGAACCCGGAGCTCACCGGGGGGGCTGTTCACCGGGGTGTTTCGCGACGGTCGCGGAAGCTCCCCGGAATCATTCGGCGGCGCGCCGCCGGCGGGGGTTGGCGCGGCGCCCCTCGGCACGGGCCTGGGCCCGCTCGGCGGCGAGGTCGATGCCGTATTTCCGTGCTTTCTCGTAGAGGGTCGAGCGGGAGATGCCCAAGGCTTCCGCCGCCCGCCGCATGTTGAAGCCGGTCTCCGCGAGCACCCGCTCGACGTGGGCGCGTTCGAGGCTCCGCAGGTGGGCCGTCCCCGTCCCGCGTCCCTCCGGGGGGGGCCCCTGGCTGGCCGAGGCCGCGGGCTCTCCGGCGCTGGAGTCGCCGAGGTCCGTCGCCCGGGCCAGTCCGCCGCCGGTGCGCCGCAGCGCCCCGACGACCTCGACCTCGCCGATGCGCGCCCCGTCCGGCGACCGGTCGACGAGGGTGCCCAGAAATCGGCGCAGCTCGCCGACGTTGCCCGGCCAGGCGTGGCGCCGGAGGGCCCGTTCGGCGTCCCGGCCGAGGGAGATCCCCCGAGCCTCCGCCCGGTGGTCCTGCAGGACCTCGGCGATTCGCTCCGGGATCTCCCAGGGCCGTTCCCGGAGCGGGGCCAGCCGAACCTCGACGACGTTGAGGGCGACGTAGAGCTCCTCGAGGAACGCGCCGGCCTCGGCGGCCCGGCGAAGGGGCACCCGGGAGGTGGCGACCAACCGAACGTCGGCGCCCCGGCCCCGGTCCGAGGTGTCCAGGAAGACCAGCAGGCGCTCCTGCTCCGGGAGGTCGAGCTGGTCGACGTGACGGAGCAGCAAGGTGCCACCCCGGCAGGCCCGGAGGGCGGCCTCGAGCTCCCCGGGGCCCGCCTCCGGGAGCTCGACGACCCGGAAGGGCCCCCGGGCCCGGGGCGACGCGCGGTGGACGGTCTCGGCGAGCATCCGTTTGCCGGTCCCCACCTCCCCTTCGACCAGCATGGGCAGGTCGGTGGCGGCCCCGCGTTCGATCATTCGGACGTCCGCCCCGCCCGGATGCGCCTCC
>DAPKRP010000566.1:0-1715 GCA_031800515.1 Polyangiaceae bacterium LLY-WYZ-14_1
CGGTCGGGCAGCGGCTCCGGCGGTCCCCCGGGGGCGGCACCGACGGCGGCGAGGGAGCGTGGCGCCTCTACGGACGGCTTCCCGCCCGGGACGGCCACCGCCTGCCAGAGCTCGACCCCGGGGGGAAGGCCACGCCGGGCCTCCCGGAGGGCCCCGCGGTCCGCGCCGTGGAGCTGGATCGCCCGAAGACCGAGGACGTCCACGACGCGCCGAAGCTCGCCGGGATCGGCCTCCCGAAAGACGCCGACCCAGCGCAGCGCGGGCGCCGCGGCGACGAGCTCCCGGGCGGCCCCGAGGTCGACGCGGCGGGAGCTCTCGGCGAAGATGAGACCGCCCCAGAGGGCGCCGGCGCCCTGGGCGGCCTGGGCGGAGGCTGGGTCCCGGAGACCGCAGACTTTCACCGGGGCATGGACGAGGTCCCGCGCGGTCCAGGCCGGGTCGGCGGCGCCGGAGACCGCCGAGCCGATGAGCAGCCCATCGACCCGGGCGCCCACTCGGTCCACCTCCCGGCGGCAGGTGAGCCCGCTCTCCCCCAAGAGCACCCGGTCCGACGGCACGATGGGCGCCAGCCGGGCGGAGCGGTCCAGGTCGATCTCCAAGGTCCCGAGGTCCCGGTGATTGATCCCGATGATGGGGGCGTGGGTGGGCGGCAGGGCCAGGGCCCGTTCGAGCTCTGCTCGGTCCGTCACCTCGACGACCGCCTCGAGCCCGAGGGCGGCGGCCCGTTCGGCGAAGCGGGGCAGCGCGTCGCCGGTGAGGACCCGGGCCATCAGAAGCACGGCGTCCGCCCCCGCGGCCCGGACCTCGGCGAGCTGGATCGGGTCGACGACGACGTCCTTCGCCAAGATGGGGCGGTCGGCGGCGCCGACCTCGGCGAGGACCTGCCGGACCTCCTGGATGCGGTCGAGGTGCCCGCCGAAGAAGCGGGGCTCGACCAGCACGCTCACCGCATCCGCCACCGGGCCGAGGGCCCGGACCAGCCCCCGGGGGTCCCGGGAGGCGGCGGCGAGGGTGCCCGCCGAGGGGGAGCGGGGTTTGACCTCGAAGACGAAGCGGAGCCCCGGACGCCGGAGGACCGCGGCGAGGCTGCGGCCCGGCGACGCCAGGGACGCGTCCGCCCGCCCGCCGGCAGCGACCTCCGGGGCTCGGGGCCATGATCCCGTCCCGGAGGTCCCACGGGCGGCGATGTCGGCGCGTCGGGCCGCGACGATCTCGGCCAGGACGTCACGCGGCACGTCCCACCTCCCGGGCCCGGTCGAGGAGCGCGGCCGGGCGGCCCCCGAGGAGCGCGTCCCGAGCCAGGGCGACGCCCTCTGGCAGGCTCCCGGCCCAGCCGGCGCTCCAAAGAAGGGCACCCGCGTTCAGGGCCAGGATGCCCTGGTCCCCCGGCGTCCCCCGCCCGGCCAGGGCGGCGCTCAGGCGCTCGAGGGAAGCGTCGACGGAGCCCACCCGGAGGGCTTCCCGCGGCGTCCGCGGCAGGCCGAGGGCCGCCGGATCGATCTCCAGGGTCTCGATCGTCGGATGAGCGTCGAGGTCTGGGGTGGTCGTCGCCTTCGGCGGACCGATGCGGAGGGCGTCGGAAGGCGCGTGGAGGCCCAGCTCGTCGAGGCCGGCGCCATGGACCACCAGCCCCCGGCGCACCCCCAGGGCGACCAGGGTCTCCGCCATGGGGCGTAGGAGGGACGGGTGGGCCACCCCGAGCAGCTGGATCGGCG
>DAPKRP010000567.1:0-4240 GCA_031800515.1 Polyangiaceae bacterium LLY-WYZ-14_1
GGAGCGCCTCGTCCCCGGTCTCGGCCAGGGCGGCGTCCCACAGGCGACCCACCAGCTCCGCCGGCACCTCCTGGGGCGCCGGGGACCCCCGCTTCCCGCCGGCCCCGCCGCCGCCGGCGTCTCCCAGGAAGGACGCCGGCAGGCCCGCCCGGCGCGCGATCGCCGCCACCAGCAACCCCAGCGCGTCGAGCCCGGCCAGGGGCGCCCGGAGCGTCCCCGCCGGCACCATGCCCGTCATCCCACACGTTGTGCGGCCGTTTCCCCACCGGGACCAGCGGCCCACGCCCGACGTCCATGCGGACCGGCGCGAACCCGGTTCGAACTTCCGGGCTGGGGTGGGGTACTAGAACGGGTCGGACAGGGACTCGACGCAGGTGGTGTCGAGGGGGGCGCCGGGGTCCTCGAGGAACGCCGCCAGCAGCTGTTGCTCGCAGCTTTCGCCAGCGGGGTCGGGGTTTTGGCCGATCACGACGTGACCGTAGCCGGGAAAAAGCACCCGCTGGGCGTTCGATAGGGTGTCGAGGGCGAGCTCCGAGTTGCTCGGCGGGACCGACGAGTCGTACTCGCCGTGCAGAAGCAACGCGGGGACGTCGCTGCTCACGGGCTCCGTGGCCTCTTCGGCCGGTCGTGGCGCCACCTCCCAGAAGTCGCACTGCCCAACGTCGACGTCGTAGCTGATGGGACCAAGGGCGGCGACGAGCGCGGGCTCGACGGAGGCGGTCTCGGCCTCCCAGTCCCCGCGGGTCCAGAAGGGCGATACCTCGGCGCAGAGCACGGATGCCTCGTGCCCCGTGCTGACGACGCCGGAGCCCCCGAGAAGGCGCGGAATCGTCAGGGTCAAGAGACCCAAGTTACCCGCCGCCGTGTCCGTGATCGCCTGGGGGATAGACGCGAGGATCGTGTTCGAGTTCATCGCTCCCTGGATCCCCTGGATGAACCGGTCGCCGGAGATGAAGGCGGTCTGGGAGACGCCGCCGAGGGTCACCGGTACCTGCGCCGGCGTCTCGTTCAAATCTTCGACGAGCGCGTAGAAGGTGGCCTCGAGGTCCGGGTGGTCTTCCGAGCAGCGCTCCGACGCCGCGCAGCGGGCGAACAACAGGTCGAGGGACGCCTCGAGCATCGCCGATTCCGCCGGGAAGCGGCCGGGCATCGACGGGGCATCCAAGATCACGCTCCGAACCCGGTCTCCGGCGATCCGGAGGATGTCCTGGGCGACCCGGCCACCGTAGGAATAGCCCCAGAGGTTGTAGGAGTCGTAGCCAAGCGCGTCCAAGACCTCGACGAAGTCCGCGGCGATGGTGCCTCCGTGGATGTCGGACAGGCCGATGCCCGCCTCGGTCAACCGCTCGCGGCAGTCCATCATGCCGGCGATGCGGGCGGCCCGGTCTTCCGCGGCTCCGCCGGGAGCGACGAACGCCGCATCGATCTCCGCCTGCCTCTCGGCGCATTGGACGTCCGGACCACTCCGGCCCGTCCCCCGAGGGTCGATGTAGACCAGGTCTCGGGTCTGGTTGACCTGCGCCAGCAAGTCGACCGGGTCCGTCGGGAGGAACACGTCGATGAGGGGCACGCCCGGGCCGCCGGGAACCTGCACCAGGGGATCCGGTTCCCCGGGGGCCTGCCTGGCCAGCACCACCGCCACCTCGACCTCGACCCGCGGGCCGTCGGGGTCGCCGTCCCGGTCCTGTAGCGCGGTAAGGGTGCCGCAGCGCAGGTCGTCGGTCGTGAAGCCCTCCGGCACGGTCACCGTGCAGTCGTGCTCGACGAACCCGAGGGGCGCTGACTCCTTCCCGTCGTCACCGCAGCCGGCCGCCGCTAGCGGCACGGCGGTGGCCATCGCGATTCGAACAGCTCGAGACGGAAGCCTTGGGGCGCGTTTCAGCATCGGCGGACAGTAGCCGTCCCGTTGTAGAAAAGGGAAGCCCCCCACCGCCGGGACGCGTAGGGCACCGGGATCGTTCCGACCGTTTGCCCTCAGGGCCGGAGGGCCCGAAGGTAGGCGTCTCGCTGGGCGGGGAAGCGGAGCGTGTCCTCTTGGAGCCCGCGGAGCGCCGCCGCGTCCATCCATCGCGCCTCGAACGACTCGACGGCGTCGGGCCGTGGCTCGGGCCGCGGGGAGACGACCCGACAGCGGTGGGCGACGAAGGCCTTCGAGGCCACGGCGCAATAGGCCGGCCCGGCCTCGACGACGACACCCGCCTCCTCCCGCGTTTCTCGGACCGCGGCCTCGGCGCTGGTCTCCCCGTCTTCGACGTACCCCCCTGGGATGGACCACCCCTCCCGGGTGCGGACCACGAGGAGGGCGCCTTCATGCACGGCCAGGCAGCCCGCAGCCCGGGGCGCCGTCACCTGGGTGCCCGGCGGCGCACACGGCGCAGGGGGATCGTCCTGGCAGGCCACAACGCTCGCCAGGGCGACGACGAGTACGAGGCGTCGAGGGCTCATTACCGGTAGCTCAGGACGAGGGCGCGGCTCAGCAGGTACCAGCCGTCGGCGAGGACGAAGAGCAGAAGCTTGAAGGGGAGGGAGATGGTGGTGGGAGAAAGCATGTGCATCCCGAGGGCCAGGAGGATGTTGGCCACGACCATGTCGACGACCAGGAAGGGGACGAAGACGAGGAAACCGACCAGGAAGGCTTCGGCGAGCTCGGTCACCAGGAACGCCGGGAGGACGACGAGAAAGTCATCGGCGGCCGCCCCGCCGGTCCCGTCGTCGGACCGGGCTCGCCGGGCCAGGTCGAGAAAGAGCGCCCGTTCCCGCCGACCGGCGTTGTCCCGCAGGAAGGTTCGGAGGGGCTCGGACCCGAGCCGCAGCGCCTCCACCACCGCCGCCGCGCTCGACCCGGCCAGCGGCGACTCCGGGTCGACGCGCTCCAGGGCCGGGGCAGCCGCCGCCGCCATCCGCTCCCCGACCGGCGCCATCACGTAGGCGGTCAGGATCGCGGCGAAGGCCGCCACCACCGCGCCGGAGGGCACCTGACCCGTGCCGAGGGCGTTCCGAAGCAGACTCAGCACGACCGACAGTTTCACGAAGCTGGTGGTCGCGATGAAGGCGAAGGGCACGAGCCCGAGGGCCGCCAGAACGAGGAGCGTCGTCCCCGGGCTCGACGCGAGGGCGTCCATAGGCATCCCGCCGCCTCCCCCCGGGAGGCCGGCCTAGGCCGCCCGGGTCGGCGGCTTGCGGGCCCCCTCCCCGAGAAGCTCTTCGTAGTCCGGCAGGACGAGCTCCCGTTCCCGTTCCTTCGCCCCGCGCGCCCGGGCGGCCTGCTTCGCCGCGACGTCCTGGGCGCGCCACTGGGCCAAGAGCGCCCCGACCTGAGCGACCAGGGTCTCGAGCTTCACCTTGGTCGGACCCTCCGGGAGCGCCTCGAGCTGCTGGTCGGATTCGGCGAGGATGCCCTCGGCCCGGAAGATCGCCTCGATGAAGGTACCCGCCGCGGCGAAATGCTGGGCCTGGGCCAGCATCAGGTCCCAGCGGTGACGAAGCTCTTCGGCGGTCATCGACGCGATTCTATCCGGGTGGCCCCTCCGCGCCAGAGGCCGCCGAGGGTTCGGCCGGGGGGCTTTCCTTTCCACCGGGCGATCCCAGGACCAAACGGGTGGCTTCCGACAAGCGAGGTAGGCGTATGGTGGCGGTGGCGTTGGGGGCGGTCGGCGCCCTGGTGGTCGTGGGCGGGGCGCTCTGGGCCTATGCATCGAGCCAGGTGGAGCAGCCGGATTACACCGTCGTGCGGGCCGAGGGGGACATCGAGATCCGGGACTACCCCGCCCTCGTGGTCGCCGAGATCGTGACCCAGGGGGATCGGGACACCGCCGTCCGCCGAGGCTTCGGACCGCTGGCCCGCTACATCTTCGCCAAGGAGCGGGGGGGCGACAAGATCGCCATGACCGCCCCGGTCACCCAGACGCCGGACGACGACGCGCCTCGGGGATCCTCCGCCCAGGGCGACACGATCGCGATGACGGCCCCCGTCACCCAGACCCCGGTGGACGAGACGCCGAACCGCTGGAAGGTGCGGTTCATCATGCCCTCCGAATACGCCCTGGATGACCTGCCCGCCCCCGCGGGTGAGGTCACCCTCGACCGGATGCCCCCGCGACGGGTGGCCGCGATCCGCTTCTCCGGCTGGGCCTCGGATGCCTCCGTCGCCGAGCAGACCCAGGCGCTACGTCGCTTCCTCGACCGGGAAGGTCTGTCCCCCGCCGGCCCCCCGACCGTCGCCTACTACAACGACCCCGCC
>DAPKRP010000568.1:0-1547 GCA_031800515.1 Polyangiaceae bacterium LLY-WYZ-14_1
CTGGCCCCGCCCCCGGCGCGCCATGCCCGCGGCGACGCGCCCCCGGGGGCCGGCGGACCCGGCTCGCTGGGCGACGTGCGGGCGGCGGAGGACGACGCTCGGGACCCCGGCGCCCCGGCGTGGACCCCTTTCGAGTCCGGCCCGGTCAGCCGCACCGGCTAGTACCCTGCCCGGAAGTTCGGTCCGGGAACCCGACGAGGACCGGGCGCCGGTCGCAAGGCGCGGCGACGAGGAAGAGCCGAACGCCCTTTCGAGGAGGCGCAACGCCGCGAGCGGCGTTCGGGACCGGCGCAAACCCGTTTCGAACTTCCGAGCCGGGGTACTAGGGCGCACCGGCGCAGTCGACCAGCGTGGTCTCGTAGACGAGGGGACCGCTCACCTCCCGGTCGACGGTGACCCGGTAGGTCTCCCCCGCCTGCGGTTCCCAGCCGTCGGGAAGCCAGACGTAGGCGATGGCATCCCCGAAGCCGCCCCCGGCGCGGAAGCTGGCCCCGTCGGGTCCCACGTTCCCGGGGTCGGGTCGCACGGGCAGGTCTGCCCCATCGGACACCCGGGTGATGCTCACCGTCGCCCCCTCCGGGCTGAAGTCTGGGGACTGCACCGACCAGCGCACCGCTTCGTCCCGGAACCCATCCCGAACCTGGTCGATCGGGCTCGGCCCGGGGTTCGGGTAGGCGGCGAAGGGGCGCCCGCTGACGTTCGTGTCTTCCCGGTCGAAGACCCAGAAGCAGCTGGCGGACCAGCGGTTGCCCGACTGGAGGCCTCGTCCTTCGACGGCCCCGATGCCGATGGAGGCCAGCCGGTCGTTCAGGAAGTGGCGCCGGTGCCCGACCTGGGCGTTGTTGGCGCCCCCGTCGACCATGAACCCATCGACGCTGTCCGCCGCCGTTCGGGAGCCGAAGGCGATGGACAGGTTGGAGGCGGCGGCGGCGTCGCCTTCGTCGGAGAAGCAGCTCCAGCTGGCCGGGGGGCCGTGGCTGAGACTTTCGTTGGCCACCATCATCAGGGCGCAGGCCTGCTGCGCTTCCAGGGTCGCCGGGTCGTCGTCGAGGGACACGGGGTTCAGCCCGTTCAGCCAGCGGAAGAGATTCAGCCGCTCGTGGGCGTCGTCGAGCCCTTCCGGGGTCATCGCCCCGGGGGTGCAGGACGCCGTGTCGGCGCCGACGGAGACGGTCGTCTCCCGCTGCTGGTGGAAGCGGTTCCAGACCTCGCAGACCCGTTCGACGGTGCGGCGTTCCGGGGCGACATCGCCCCCGGGCCCGTCGTCGTCATCGTCGTCGCCGGGGACGTCGTCATCGTCGCCGTCGGCCTGGTCCGAGGGGTGGAAGGCGTTGGGCGGGGTGCCGGCCACCTCGGCGGTGCAGCCGCCGAGGAGGGCGCCGCCGGCGACGAGCCAGGGCGCGAGAAGAAGGCCGGGAAGCAAGGAGCGATGGGTCATCATCGGGAGCACCGGTAGGACAGGGATACCCATGTCGGTACCGTGTCGCAGTGAGGAACGTTTCACGACGGGGTGTTTTTCCTCCCCGTCGGCGCGGCGCCGCGTGTAC
>DAPKRP010000569.1:0-6483 GCA_031800515.1 Polyangiaceae bacterium LLY-WYZ-14_1
GGACCTCCTGGTCAACAACGCCGGGGGCACCCTGCCGGGACAGGCGGTCCATCTCGACGACCAGACCTTCGAGGACGCCATCCACTTCAACGTGACCTCCGCCCTCCACCTCTCCCGGGCCTGCGCCCGCCCGATGATGGCCGCCGGGGGGGGCGCCATCGTCAACGTCAGCTCGGCGATGGGGCATCTGGTGGACGCCGGCTTCGTCGCCTATGGGACGGCAAAGGCGGCGATGGATCACCTGACCCGGCTGCTCGCCTTCGAGTGGGCCCCGGACATCCGGGTCAACGCGATCGCCGTCGGCGCTACCCGGACCGACGCCCTCGAGATGGTGACCCAGAACGAGGACCTCCTACGCCAGGTGGTCGAGCGGACGCCGATGGGGCGGCTCGGCTCCGTCGAGGACATCGCCGCCGCCGCCCTCTTCCTGCTGTCCGATGCCGGAGCCTGGATCACCGGGAAGGTGATCGAGGTCGACGGGGGCACCGTGGCCTCGAGCTGGCCCTTCCGCATGCCCTCCGGCCTCGACACCCTGTGACCCGGGGGCTGCCCGGTCCCCCTACCGGTCTCCACTGCCGCCGGGCGCGCGCATCGTCCGCGTCGCCCGGTCGATCACCCGGGTGGCCCAGGGCCGCGGCATGAAGCGGAGAGCGGTCGCGGCGAAGCGATTGCGCCCGCCCGGGATCACCACGCTGCGCCTTCCGAGGGACCGAAGGGCGGCCTCGGCGACCTCTTCCGGGGTCATGACCGGCGCCTTCGCCGAGGAGGCCCCAGAGGCGAGCCAGCCGGGGGTCCGGGTCGCCCCGGCGACGCAGGCCAGGACGTCGATCCCCTCTTCTGCGAGCTCCGCCGCCAGGCTCTCCGCGAGCACCAGATCGAAGGCCTTCGTCGCCGCGTAGACCGCCAGGCCCGGTGCTCCCTGGAGCCCGGCCATCGACGACAGGAGGACCACGCCCCCGCGCCGTCGCCGGCGCAGGGCCGGGAGCACCTGGTGGAGAAACCGGAGGGCTCCGAGGCAGTTGACCTCGACCATCCGGAGGTGGGTCTCGAGCGCCTGCTCGGCGAAGGGCCCGATGCGGGATATCCCCGCGTTGTAGACGACCAGGCCCAGGGTCTCCGGGTCCAGGGCCCCGCTCACCCGCTCCACCGCGTCCGGGGCCGCCAGGTCGACGGCGACCGGGGTCCAGCGCGCCCGCTCGGAGGGGTCGAAGGAGCGCCCCAGGCGCTCGAGGCTCCCGTCCGGGAGGGCGGCTCCGACCACCCGGAGGCCGCGCCGGAGGAGGGCCCGGGTGAAGGCCGCGCCGATCCCCTCGGAGGCGCCCAGGACCAGGGCGGTCGGGCCGTACCGAACGACCCAGGGGGGCGTCGCAGGGGGCATCCGGTCCTACGTCCCCGACCCCCGCTCTCGGGTCAAGGGGCCGCGGCACAGCCCCTGCACGACCGGTCGGTCATGGGCAGCGGTGACCGGAGCAGATTCCAGAAAACCCCAGGCGATCTCCACGGGGGCGCCGCGCACCGCTGCGCACCGTATGCGCATCCTGGTCCTTCTCCCGCACCGTCTGCGCAGGATCCCGCCTCGGACGGGGGACGCCGGGATTCCGGCGTGCACCCCCGGGCCGGCCTGGGTCCGGGAGCCGCGGCCCACCGGCCGGGCAGGGACGCCACCCTGGTACCGGGCGAGTCCACCCGGGGACAGCGGGCCGCGGCCGCCCCCAAAACGGGCGCCGATGCCCCCGCCGCCGACGAGCGCATGGCCCTGGCCCGGGTGGTCGATGCCGCCCTCCGCTCCCTGGTCGTCCGGCGTCTGGGGGACCGGCCGGGCCCCCGGCCCCGCGTCGTCGCCGGGGAACGCCTCCGGACCCTCGCGAAACGGGACAGCGCCCGACTGACCGCGCTGGCGGTGGAGGGGGACGGGAAAGGCCTCCGGAAGCTGCTCCAGACCACCGGGCCCCGGCCCCCGCATTGGTGGGTGGACCGGGTCCTTCCGGTCGCCGCCTCCGGGCTCCTCGGCGACGAGCGCCGGGAAGCGCGGCACCCGATCGACGTCGCCATCGGGATGGGCTTTCTCCTTCTGGCGCTTCGGGAGCTCACCTCGAGGGCGCGGCGGCCCCGGGGTCTAGGCCCTCGGATCCTGCTGACCACCCCCGCCGAGCGGCGGCCATCCCACCGTAGCTACGAGCTCCTCGAGCTGGGCCTCTGGGCCGATCGGCTGGAACGGGCGGGCTGGACCGTCGACGTCGAGCCGGGTCTGAACGGCGCCGAGCTGGCGCGCCAGACCGCCGATGACGGGGCCGTCGGCCTCTTCCTCGGGGCGACCGGCGACCCCCCGGTCGAGGGCGTCGCCCCCGGAGCCGGGGAGGAGGCTGCCCGGGCCACCTGGCTCGGTTTCGACGGGTCCCTGCCGGTCCCCGGTCACGCGCCGAAGCTGGGTCGAGGGCGGCCCTGGCTCAGGCTCGCAGCCGGTAGCCCGATCGGATGATCGCGAAGCTCGCGGCGGCGCTCAGGCCCAGGACCATCAGCACGGCCACGGCGCTGCGCCCCGGCGCCACATCCGCCGAGCCGAGGAGACCCGCGCGCAAGCCGTTCACCATGTACAGGATCGGGTTGAGCCGGCTGACCGTTCCCCAGGGCGCGGGCAGCATGTCGACGCTGTAGAACACGCCTCCGAGGAAGGTCAGGGGGGTGAGCACCAGGTTCGGGAAGATCGACAGGTGGTCGAACTTCTCGGCCCAGACGGCGACCACCAGCCCGAGCAGGGCGAAGGTCGCCGCGACGGTGGCGGCGAAGAAGACGGCCCAGCCGGGGTGCGCCATGGGTGGCCCGAGGAACGCCGCGGCGACCCCGTAGACCAGGAGCCCCACCAGGAGGGACCGCACCATCCCGGCAGCGACGTAGGCGAGCAGGATCTCCCCGGGTCCGATGGGGGCGACGAGGAGGTCGACGATGGTCCCGTTCACCTTCGACTGAAACAAGCTCGACGACGTGTTCAGAAAGGCCGCGTTGATCATCGCCAGCATCATCAGGCCGGGGACGACGAAGGCGACGTAGGGCACCCCATCGACCTCCCGGAGTCGGCTTCCGAGGGCCAGGCCGAACACCAGGAAATAGAGGGAGGTGGTGACCAGCGGCGCCAACACGGTCTGGAGCCAGACCTTCCCGAAGCGCTTGATCTCCTTCCGGAAGAGGGTTTCGAGGGCGACGATGTTCACCGTTCCGGCGCCCCTTCCACCAGCTCGTCGAAGACCTCTTCGAGGCGGCCGTAGCGGGCGAGGAGCCGGTCCCGGTCTTCCACCATGGCGAGCTGCCCCCTTCGCATCACGCCGATTCGGTCGGCGAGCTCTTCGGCTTCTTCCAGGTAGTGGGTGGTCAGGATGATGGTGGTGCCCTTGTCCCGAATCCGCCGAACCTCGTCCCAGAGGTCGCGCCGGAGGCGCACGTCGACCCCCGCCGTCGGCTCGTCGAGGAACAGGAGCTTGGGGTCGTGGACGAGCGCCTTGGCCACGTTCAGCCGCCGCTTCATCCCCCCGGACAGGGTGCGGGTGTAGGCGTCCCGGTGCCCGGTCAGGGCGAAGGTCGCGAGGAGCTCGTCGGCCCGCGCCGGGCTCGGCCGGACCCCCATGAAGCCCATCTGGTTCATCAGGCTCTCGAAGGGGGTGAAGAAGGGGTCGAAGTTGATCTCTTGAGGCACCAGCCCGACGAGGCGCCGGGTCCGGCGATACTCCTGGACGACGTCATGGCCGAAGACCTGGATCCGTCCCTCGGTCGCCCGGGCCAGGCCGGCGACGCAGTGGATGAGCGTGGTCTTCCCGGCGCCGTTCGGCCCTAAGAGCGCGAAGATCTCCCCGGCGTGGACGTCCAGGGAGACCCCGTCGACGGCGACCAGGTCGCCGAACCGCTTGACGACCTGATCGAGGCGGAGGGCCGGGGTCGTGCCGCCTTGTCCGTCGCCATCCACGCCCGGGAGGATAGGTCGGACCGGGCCGACGTCGACCCGGACGCCGGAGGGCACGGCCGAGCCCGGCCGCCGTTCAGCTCGCCGCCGCGGCGTCTTCCGGGCGGGCCGAGCCGTCCCCCCGGAGTCGCTCGATGAGCCGCGTACCGGTCGAGGTGATCTCGTCGAGGAGGAAACGGACCCGGGGCTCGGCCCGTTCCACCCAGCGCTCCAGCAGCTCCCGACGTTCCGGGTGGGCCTTGGCCTGCTCGAGGAGGATCTCCGCGACGAGCTCGTCGGTGAGGATCCTCGTCAGGCGTTCCGCGTGGAGAAGGGCGTAGGCGAAGTCCCGCTTCGGGTCCCAGCCCTTTCGCAGGGAGGCGGGCCATTCCGTGAGGGGCTGGTCCTGGATGTCCCGGAACTTCTGGCCGACGGTCCGGGCGAGCAGATACTGCTGGGCAGCCAGGCTGAGGGACTGGATCCGGGCGACCTTGCGCTCCAAGGGGTCCCGGCTGGACAAGGACCGCCAGCGGGCTTCCGCGGTGCGGCGCACGAAGTCCCGGGGGTGCTTCATCCGCTGGCCGAGGGTGTCCTTCATCGCCATCAGGGCCTGGATCTGGCTGGTGCCCTCGTAGATCGGCATGACCACGGCGTCCCGAAGGAGCTTTTCCGCCGGGTAGTCCTTGGTGTAGCCGTTGCCGCCCAGGATCTGGATGGTCCGGCGGGCGTGCTCGACGGCCTTTTCCGCCCCGAAGTACTTGAGGAGGGGGGTGGCCCGCCGAGCGGCCCATTGGTGGGTCTTGGCCTGCTTCCGGAGCCGCTGCGCCTCGAGCTCGTCGGCGGTCTCGTAGGTTGCCCGCAGGTTGAGCTTCTGGCCGACCTCTTCATGCCAGGCGGCGTGGACGTTGAGCGCCCGGAGCCCCTGGATATCCGTGGCCATCTCCTCCAGGTAGTCGGCGATGAGCTCGTGCTTGTCGATCGTCTTGCCCATCGACGGTCGCTCCGCCGCGTAGTCCCGGGCGACCCGGTGAGCGGCTTCCAGGAGCCCGAGGCATTCGAACCCCACCCCGAGGCGCGCCGAGTTCATCAAGACGAGCATGTACTTGAAGCCCTCGCCCCGGCGGCCGACCAGCTCCGCGGGCGCCCGGTCGAAGGACAGGGCGCAGGTCGCCGAGCCGTGATGGCCGAGCTTTTCCTCGATCCGGTCCAGGGTGACCAGGCGCTTCCGACTCCCGTCCGGCTGGTCCTCGTAGGTCTTGACCAGGAACATCGACAGCCCCTCGAGCCCAGGCTTGTCGTCCCCTTCCGTGCGGGCGATGACGAAGTGCCACTTTCCGTGGCCGGAGGTGATGTAGATCTTCTGGCCGGTGAGGAACCAGCGACCCTGGTCGTCTTCCTCGGCCATGGCCTTGATCCCGGCCATGTCGCTCCCGGCCTGGGGCTCGGTGATGTCCATGCAGCCCCAGGCATCCCCCCGGAGAATCTCGGCGATGGCGTCCCCCCAGCGGGTCTCGAGGACCTCGCCCGTCTCCCGATCGACCCGAGTCGTGCCTTCCTGCATCGACAGGAGGAGGAGCGCAGAGGCGATGCCCCCGTGGAAGCCGTGGTGGGCCATGACGGAGACATCCGCCCGGGCGAAGAGCTCGCTGTTCAGAAAATAGAGCATCATCGGGGCGTTGCTGCCCCCGAGCTCCCGGGGCACGGACAGACCGTGGAGGTCGAGTCCCTTGATCTTGTCGAAGATCTCCTCGAGGGCGGGCGGGACCTTCGCCTCCCCCCCTTCGAGCACGATGGGCTCCCGGTCGACCTGGTTCGCCGCCGGGGCCACCTCGTCGGCGACGAAGTCGCCTACGACGTCCAGGATCTCCTTGTAGAAGGCGACGGCTTCGTCGGTGCTCTCGAAGCCGTCCTTCCCCTTGAAGCCGTGCTCCGTGAGGTCGACAAGGGGGCCCCAGTCGATGCCGCGGTCGAGGTAAAATCGGAGGTCTTCATTGTCCTTTAGAAAGTTGGCCACGTCGTGTCTCCTTCCGGGGCGGGGTCATCGGCTCGACCCGGCCCCCGTCGGCTCTTCCTCCGGGGGCGTCGCGTCCATGCCTGGTGTCGGGCGGTGACCGCCGTTCGGCCCGGCGTCGGGGGCCGAAGTCCGTCGCGATCCGGGGTCGGTCCGGCGCTCTGGTTCATCCAGAAACAGGCCGGCCCGGGCGATCCGCATCATCTCTTGCAGCTGGCGAGCCGGGCGGTCGTCCGGCCCCGCCCCGTCCCCCGCCGGGCGGGGAATGAGCTGTTTGAGCAGTCGGGAGGCCGCGACCGTGGTCAGCGCCATGACCAGCACCTCGACGACGTAGGCCTCCGCGTCGACCTCGGGCCGCACCTCCCCGGTTTCCTTGCCCAGGTGGATGAGGTCGCCGACCATCACGACCCAGGGCCGCACGTGCACCGCGAGCTGGGCCCGCATCTCCCGGGGTCGGTCGAGGAGCTCTCGGATCACCAGGCGGGCACGGTCCGGGTCCTCTTCGAAGAACTCCAGGAGCGCCCGGAGCAGCGCTTCAAAG
>DAPKRP010000570.1:0-2769 GCA_031800515.1 Polyangiaceae bacterium LLY-WYZ-14_1
GAAGGTCAGGACCAGCTCGGCATCCGGGGGCCAGACCCCCTCGGCCATCCCCCCCGGGGGGGCGACCAGCACCATCGAGTCGCTCAACGTCACCGGGCCGGTGTCACCGGGGGTCCCGTCGACGGTGACCGTGACCGTACCGGTCCCCGCGGCGATCGAGCCGGCGAACAGTCCTGCCAGCTGGGTATCCCGTTCGAGGTCCGTCGACGTGCTGACCGGGGCGCAGCCGTCGAAGGCGAGCTCCGGGCCGCTCGGCCCTCCGTCGTCTCCACAGCCCGTGGTGGCGACGCCGGCGGCGACGATGAAAAGGGCGAGGCGCCGGGATGCGGTGCTCGAAAGCAAGATAGGGCTTTGGGTCAGGGTGTCCTTCATCGGTGTCCCCAGAACATCTCTCCAACAGGTCATGAAGAAGTCGCCCCGGCCCCCGGCCCGAGGACGAGAACGACGCTCCCCGCCGCGACGAGCGCGCACGCAAAGCGATCCGATGAGACCTCCAAACCGCCCTTCCTGTCAACGACTCTCACGGGCCCCCGCCACCGGCCGCCCCCGCCCCGTCCGGACCAGGGCTGGGGCGTTCAGCCCCGCTCGGGGTCCCCGGTGGCGGGGTCCGGCCCGGGCTCTCCCGCGCTTCGGAGCCGATGCAACCGTTCCCGAATCCGGGCCTCCAGGCCCTCCCCGGTCGGCTCGTAGAAGCGGGCGTCGGCCAGCTCGTCCGGCAGGTAGCGGACGCCGGGGGCGAACCCCCCCGCCTCGTCGTGGGGGTACCGATAGGCCGCGCCGTAGCCCCAGTCCTTCATCGCCTGGGTCGGGGCGTTGCGCAGATGCAAGGGAACCGGCAGCGCGCCGTGCGCCGCCACCGCCTTCCGGGCCCGTCCGAGGGCGAGGTAGCTCGCGTTCGACTTCGGCGCTGCGGCCAGGTAGGTCGCCGCCTGGGCCATCGGGATGAGCCCCTCCGGCAGTCCCACCCGGCGGAAGGCCTCGTCCGCGGCGACCGCGACCTGGAGCCCACGGGGGTCGGCGTTCCCGACGTCCTCGGCGGCGAAGATCAGCATCCGCCGGAGGACGAAGAGGGGGTCGTCCCCCGCCTCGACCATCCGCATCATCCAGTAGACGGCGGCGTCCGGGTCGCTGCCCCGCATCGCCTTGATGAAGGCGGAGACGACGTTGTAGTGCTCCTCCCCGCTCTTGTCGTAGAGCAGCGTCTTCTGGGCCAGGGCCTCTTCGACCGCCGGTACGTCGAGGTGACCCCGGGCGGGATCCTCCGGGGCCCGCCCCGCGGCGTGGGTGGCCGCGAGCTCCAGGGCGTCGAGGGCGCGCCGGGCGTCCCCCCGGGCGCCCTCGGCGATGGCCCGGAGGGCGTCGTCGTCGACGGTCAGGGTCAGTCCGCCGAGCCCCCGCTCGGGGTCATCGAGGGCGCGGCGGGCCAAGGTGACCAAGGCTTCCGGGTCGAGGCCGTCCAGGCGAAAGACCCGGGCCCGGGAGAGGAGGGCGGCGTTCACCGCGAAGGATGGATTCTCCGTCGTCGCTCCCACCAGGGTGACCGCCCCCCGCTCCACGTGGGGCAGGAGCGCGTCCTGCTGCGCCTTGTTGAAACGGTGGATCTCGTCGACGAACAGGATCGTCCGACGGCCGTAGACCGTCTGCTGCTCCTCGGCGGCGGCCAGGATCTTCCGCAGCTCCGGGACGCCGCCGAGGACGGCGCTGAAAGGCTCGAAGCGCGCCTCCGTCTCGGCGGCGATGACCCGCGCCAGGGTCGTCTTCCCCGTCCCCGGCGGGCCCCAGAGGACCAGGGAGGGCACCCGATCGGCCCGAATCGCCCGCCCCAGCAGCTTGTCCGGGCCCAGGAGATGCTGCTGGCCGACCACCTCGTCGAGGCGCCGAGGTCGCATCCGATCCGCGAGGGGCGCCCCCGTCGGATCCCGAGCTGCCCGATGCGCGAAGAGGTCCACGCGCCCGAGCTTGTCAGGTCTTGACGATCTTGAGGCGCTTCCGCGCCTGGGCAGCGGGGGCCTTGTCTCCGCCGCCACGGGCGAAGTGGGCCTTCGCGACGTGCTCCGTCAGGGTGCCGGCGATGTCCATGAAGGCCTGGCCGGCGCCGGAGGTGGGGGCGGCCCGGACGATGGGGGTGCCCTCGTCCCCCCAGCGGCGCACGTCGGCTTCGATGGGGACCTGCCCGAGGAGGGGGGCCTCGGCGAAGTCGGCCACCTTGGCCCCGCCGCCGCTGCCGAAGAGCTCGTGCCGGACGCCGGCGGTGTCGATGAAGAAGCTCATGTTCTCGACGACGCCGAGGAGCGGCAGGTTCAGCCGTTTGCACATCGACACGCCCTTGTAGACGTCCTGGAGGGCGACCTCCTGGGGCGTGGTCACCATGATGGCTCCGGTCACCTTCAGCTGCTGAGAGAGGGTGAGGGCGACGTCGCCGGTGCCGGGAGGCAGGTCGAGAAGCAGGTAGTCGAGCTCCCCCCATTGCACGTCCCGGAGGAACTGCTGGAGCGCCCCGTGCAGCATGGGCCCCCGCCAGACCACCGCCTGCCGGGGGTCCTCCAACAGAAAGCCGATGCTCATGAGCTTCACCCCGAAGCGTTCGAGGGGCAGGATCTTTTCGTCCGGGGTGCCCCGAGGCCGACCCTGGATGCCCATCATCGTCGGGATGCTCGGCCCGTACATGTCCGCATCGAGCAGCCCGACCCGGCTGCCCATCCGGGCGAGGGCGAGGGCGAGATTGACCGCCACGGTGCTCTTCCCGACCCCGCCCTTGCCGCTCATCAC
>DAPKRP010000571.1:0-5841 GCA_031800515.1 Polyangiaceae bacterium LLY-WYZ-14_1
GGCTGGATCCGCCGGGCCCATCCGGGAACCCGGTGGCGCACCGCCATCCCCGCCAGCAACGGCACCCCGAGGAGCAGGACCGTCTGACCGAGAAACCGGACGGGGTCGATCCCCAGGGCGCCGAGGAGGGCGTGCGTCTCCGGGTGGAGGGACGCCCACAGCAGGATGTTTCCCGGCGTGGTGAGCACCGCAGCCACGCTCGTGATCGCCGTCATCGACACGGACAGGGCCACGTCCCCCCGGGCCTCGGCGGTGAAGAAGTTGGAGACGCTGCCACCGGGGCAGGCGGCCACGACCATCATCCCCAGAGCGATGCTCGGGGTCGGCGCCAGGGCCAAGGCGACCAGAAACGTGAGTGCCGGCAGGGCCAGGAGCTGGAGCCCGACCCCGAGCCACACGGGCCCGGGTCGACGGGCCACCCGGCGGAAGTCCTCGACGGTGAGCTCGAGGGCGACGGCGAACAGAATGAGGCCCAGCAGGAGGCCGAGCACCGCCTGCGCCGTGGGGTCGAGCCGAAGGGTGACGTCGTCGAGCACGGCGCCGGACGACTTCTATCAGATCCGGCAGCCCCGACGCTCGGTGGCCTCAGCGGGTCGAAAACAGCTGCTGGGCGCCGGCTGCGTTGCCCGAGTGGGCGAGACCCAGCCGGGGGAAGACCTGGGCGCAGTCCGTGTCCGGCGGCGCCGACTGGCAGCCGATGGCGAGGCCGTCGTTCTCGTCGACGGCGCTCTCCGCGAGGGCCCGACCCATGTCGACGACGATGGTCTCGGTCAAGGGATCGAAGCCGTCCAAGGTGACGTCTTCCATCAGATTCGGGTTGTCGCAGGGCTGGGCCGGGGTCGAGGCCGGGTCCCACTCCATGCTCGGGAAGGTCTCGCCGTCGGCGTTCGTGCAGACGGTGCTCCCGAGGTGGAGGAACCAGCCCCCGTCCCGGTCCGGGTAAGACCCATCGAAACGGATGAACTTGTAGCCGCCGAGCCAGTGCCAACTCATCGCGGTGAAGCTCAGGGGGGACGGAGCGACGTCGTCGTTCACGTGGTTCTGGTCGAAGGGCACCCCGACGTCGAAGCGAACGCCGGTGTAGTCCCCGTCGGGCACGGTCCCTTCGATGACCGTGCGGGTCGGCGGGTTTCCGGCGTCGCAGCCGGTGGTCCCGTCCTCGAAGTCGAGAAGCGCCAAGCCGTCGAGCTGCCAGGTCCCATCCTGGGTCAGGGCCATGGGCACTTCCCCGCCGTCGGCGGTCAGGAGCCGCACATCGCTCAGGAACAGGCGGAAGTCGCTTCCCGCCAGGGCGGTGTCGTTCGCGCCGACGACGTATTCTTCGCCGCAGGCGAAGGCTTCCCCGTCGACCTCGCCGGCGAAGCTCAGGGTGACGGGCATCGTGCCCCCGCCGCCGCCATCGCCGTCGTCGCCGCAGCCCACGGCAACCGCCGCGGTTCCCAAGGTCAGCAAGCCACTCAAAACAAAGGATCGGTCCAATCGCATCTCTCGACCTCCAAAGGGTCGAGCTTACCCCCGCGTCTCGACCGGCGGCAGCGGCATTTCGTCGCACCCCGGGGAGCCCCATACGGCCCGTGTCAGCGCGGCGTGGGGTTCTTCGCCAGCTTGCGCTGGAGCGACCGTCGATGGATCCCCAAGAGCCGGGCCGCCTGGCTCACGTTGCCGTCGACCTCCGCGAGAACGCGCTGAATATGCTCCCATTCCACCCGCGCCAGGGTGGGCACGGAGTCCGGACGGCTGGGGTCTCGGGCCTTCGCCGAGCGCCCTTCTCCCGGAGCGGAGGTGAAGGCGTCGACGAGGTCATCGACGTCCGCCGGCTTCGTCAGGTAGTGGATGGCACCGAGGCGCAGGGCTTCGACCGCCGTGGCGATGGAGCCGTAGCCGGTGAGCACGACGCATCGGGTCGTCGGGTCCGCGTCGAGGATGCCCCGCAGGGTACCGAGCCCGTCCAGGGGACCCGGCATGCGGAGGTCGATGACGGCTTGCTCCGGGCTTTCCCGAGCGGCCTCGGCGACGGCTTCCACTCCGGTGCCGGCCTGCCGTACCTCGTAGCCACGGCGGGCGAACGCCTGGGCAAGACGGCTGCGGAAGGTCTCGTCGTCGTCGACCAACAGGATGGACGTGGCGCTGTCCCGGTCGACGACGGCGTCCCCCTCTTCCCGGCTCACCCGGGCACCTCGATGCTGGCGGTCGTGCCACCGCCAGGGCGAGAGGACAGGGACAGGCAGCCGCCGAGCTGTTCGATCACGGCCCGAGCGAGGAATAGCCCCAGTCCCAGGCCTTCCCCTGGAGCCCGAGTGGTGAAAAACGGCTCTCCGGCTCGGGCGAGGACCTCTGGCGTCATGCCCTCCCCCCGGTCCCGGACGGTCAACTGCCAGCGGTCGCCGGTTCGAGTGATCCGAAGCGTGACGGGCTGGCCCTTCGGGCTCGCCGCGAGGGCGTTGTCGACCAGGTTGGCGATCACCCGAACGAAGGCCCGCTTGGGGACGGATAGACCGAAGGTCTCCGCCGGCCCGTCGACCTCCGTGCGGAGACGCGCGCCGGCGGCGGTCTGCGCGCGCACCTCCTGGATCAGGGTCGATAGCGGGATGGGGACGGGCTGTTCGCCGATGAGCTCCCCGGCGTCCGCCGCCATCTGATCCAGAATCCCCCGGCAGCGACGGACCTCTCTCCGGACCAGTCGGGCATCGGCGACGAGCTCCTCCTGGCCGCCCTGAAGAAGCAGCGCGTCCTCGAGCTCGGCGGCGCTCACCGCGATCGTCGACAGGGGGGAACCGAGCTCGTGGGCCGCCCCGGCGGCCAGGGTGGTCAATGCCGCCAGGCGCTGATCCCGCGCTGCCCGCTCCCGGGCCGTCCGAAGCTCGTGCTCCCGGGCCCGGAGGGCGTCCGAGACCCGCGCCACGAACACGGTGACGAGGACCGCGGCCAGGGTGTAGGCCACCCACATCCCGACGAGGTGAAGCTCGATTCCCGGCGCCGCGGCGGGTGCCGAAGCGAGCCCGTGGCCCACGTGGGCACCGGCGACCGAGGTCCCCGAGGACACGAGGAAGAGCGACGCATATCCGCCGGAAGACCAGAGCACGAGCATCCACCGGGCCCTCGGGGGCAGCAGCACGGCACCCAAGGCCACGTAGACGACGTAGAGCACGCTGAACGGGTTCATGGGCCCGCCGGATAGGGCCAGGAACGCGGTGATGAGGGCGGTGTCCAGGATGGCGACCACCGCGAGCCCTGCGTCGGGCACGGCAGGGGACCGGTGGATGAACGCCTCGAGCCCGGCATTGCTCGCCGCGAGAACGCCGCACAAGGCGAGCAGCGGCCACCAGGGGAGGCGGAAGTCGAGACCCATCAACGCCACGGAGATGCCCGCGAGGGCCAGACCCAAGGCGCCCCAGCGCAGCCGGACGAGCCACCGGAGGGCGAGGTGGGGGTCGTCGGTCCAGGTGCCCATCGATGATGTTCGGGGCGGAACGCCAGCGGGTGGGTCGGGGACGCGAAGCATGGGCGCAGGGTGACCTTCCCGAGCCCGGGGGAGGCACGCAAGGGCCTGCGACAATTAGACGCATCCCGGGATAGGCAGCGGCGACTACCTTCCGCAGGACGTGCGGGGTGTTCGCCAACGTCCTCGGGGCAAGTCAGGTCGTTTCTCTTTCCCGACCCCCTGGCCGCTCTGGCTGACCGCCTTGTCGACCATCGTCGGTGGTTTCGCCGCGACGCCGCGACCGGTCCACGCCTGCGCGACCTGCACCGCGGGGGACCCGACGCTCGCCCAGATGGGACAGGAAGCGCCTTTTGCCGGCCGCGTGCGGCTGGCTGGAAGCATTCGTCACGCTTCCTACCGAATCGGCCGGCCGGGCATCGACCGCCTCGACGTCCGGGAACAAAGGTTGGATCTGTCCGCGTCCTGGTCTCCCTGGAGCCCCCTGACCGTCTCCCTCAACGTCCCGCTGGTCCGGCGGCGGGTCGACTACGTCCATCTCGCCCGGGACGAAACCTACGGTCCCGGTGACCTCGACCTACGGATGCGGCTCGTCGTGTTTCGGGACCGGTCCTTCGATCCGGATCACCTCGTCTCCGTGGTCGCCGGCACCGAGCTTCCGACGACGCCTCGTCTCCGGGATGGCCAGGGCCGGGTCCTGCCGGAGGATGCCCACCCGGGAACGTCCAGCTGGGACCCCTACCTGGGCGTGTCCTACGTCCATCTGCGGGAACGATGGTCGTTCTTCGGAAGCGCGACGGGGCAATGGTTCGGAGAGGGCATCGGAGGGCTTCAGCTCGGTCCCTCCCTTCGTCTGGCCGCTCAGGGACAATGGCAACCGGATCCGCGGGTCGGTGTGCAGCTCGGGGGCCTGCTTCGAGTCGACGACGCACCGAGGCTCGACGGGCGGTCACTGCCGGAGGGGGCCGGCGCCATCCTATTCGTCAGCCCCGGTCTGGTGGCTTCCCCGGCGACGGACCTGGTGTTGAGCGCGGTCGTTCGGATTCCGATCGTCCAAGCCCTTTCCGGCGCCCACCGTGAGGGAGTGGTCGCGGAGCTGGGGGTGGCCGTTGACCTCTGATGGACGACCTCGGATGGGCTCGTCGGGGATGGCCTGCGTCGCCGCCAGCCTGCTGGTCACCGCGACGACCCTGCTCGGGCCCGGGGGCTGCGTGCTGCAATCCGCTGGGCACGAGGTCGACGTCGTACGCGCTCGTGGAGAGGGCCTCGACCTGGGAATTCCACGAGATCGCCTCGGCCGGCCGGTTCGCATTCTCGCGGCCGAGCTCCGGCTCGTCGCCGTCGAGCTCGCGCCCTGCCCGGAGCCGTCGTCGGAAGACGCCACGCCCCGGGCCGCCCGGTCCTTCCGGGAGGACCCAGCGTTCCGGCTCCTCCGCGGGCCCCTTCGGCTGCTCGGGCCCTCCCCGGCCCAGGCGCACCTGGCCGGGGTGCTCGGCGACGAGCCGGGAGGGGCACGCTCGATCGACCTTCTGGCCCCGCATCCGGAGGCGGAGGCTCCTCTCGCCCACCTCTACCCGGCCCCGGGCGACTACTGCGGGGCCCGCGTACGACTCGGTCCGGGAAGTCCGGACGAAGGAGGGGAGCCGATTTCTCGTCCCGCCATCCGCTTGGGGGTCGACACGGGGGACGGCCTTCGAATGCTCGAAGCCATCGGGGAGGTGGAGTTCGAGGTCGCGCTGACGCCGCCCGGTCGCCCCCTTCACCTCGACGAGTCGCGGCCCGACCGACGGACGTTACGGCTGTCCCTCCCGGTACAAGGTCTCGTCGCCGAGCTCGATCTCCGGGAGATGACCTCGGCGCCGGCGGAGCAGGTCGCGACACGGCTCGAGGACGCTCTTCGGCGTCAGGCCCGTCTCGAAGCGGTGCCCGGGGAGCGATGAGAACGACGCGGACCGTTCCGACGGGTGGCTCGAAAAATGCGCTCCGACCGTCCGACGACTTGTCGAGGTCTGGATCCTTGTCTACCAACTAGGGCATGGCTGCGCACCGACTGGTCCTCCTCCGCCACGGGCAGAGCGTCTGGAACCTCGAAAACCGCTTCACCGGCTGGGTCGACGTCGGGCTGACGGACCAGGGGATCACCGAAGCCAAGGACGCGGGCCGGCTCCTCCGGGAGGAAGGCTTTCAGTTCGACGTGGTGCACACGTCCCTGCTGAAGCGCGCGATCACCACGATGCACCACAGCCTCGCCGAGCTCGAGCAGCTCTGGATCCCGGTGCAGAAAAGCTGGCGCCTGAACGAGCGCCACTACGGCGCCCTCCAGGGGCTCGACAAGCGGGAGATGACCGAAAAGCACGGCGAAGAGCAGGTCCATCTCTGGCGTCGGAGCTACGACACCCGCC
>DAPKRP010000572.1:0-4833 GCA_031800515.1 Polyangiaceae bacterium LLY-WYZ-14_1
GAGGAGGGTCGGCGGTAGGTCGTCGCCAGGACCTCGACCTCCAACAGGACTTCTTCGGCGCGTACTTCCGGCTCGGTCATGCGGAGATTCTCCATGCCGATGACCCGTTCGAGGCGACTTGCGTTGTAGAAGAAACGGGCGACCTGGTGGTAGCGGCCGGCGAGCTGAAGGTTGACCGGGATCTGCACGTACATCTGATCCGGTTCTTCCGGGCGCGGCTCGACGAGCCGGATCTCCAGACCGCTCAGCTCCGCCAGCCGGTTGAGGTCGCCGAGGAACGTCGCGATCTCGGCTTCCTCCGGAAGGATACGGCGATTCCGCCGGTCCAGGGCTTCCCGGTCGGCGAGGGTACCGCTGAGCTCCAGGTATTCCCGCTGGCGGGCCTGAGCCTGCTGGAGCTCGCTCTGGAGCCGGAGATTCGTCGCCCGGGCCCCGTCGATCTGATCCGTCAGGGGCAAGAGGAAGGAAAAGTAATAGAGCGCCGAGACCACCCCGAGCAGAAGCACCAGCAGGAAGACCTTGGCACCCAGGGGAAGCGCGGCGAAGGACAGCTCTTGATTCAGCCCGGGGGACGCCATCAGTAGGTCACCTTCGCGGTGAGGGTGAACTCGATGAAGGACAGGCCGGTGTCGTCATCGACCTCCGCTTCCGTCTTTTCGAGGGTGACCCCGTCGAACAGCTCGGACAACGACAGGCGCTGCAGGAACTCGGCCACGTCCTCGTTGGTGCGGCCGAGGCCCGTCATGCGCACGCTGCGGTCCGCCTCCTCGAAGGAGGTCAGCCAGAGCCGGCGCACGTCCCAGCCTTTGTTCATCCCGGCCAGGGGATTCTCCTGGCGGATCCGCTCGAGCTCGTCCGGGTCGACGGTGGGCCCGCCATCGACGCTGAGGATCTTGCTGAGCTCCATCAGCACCCGGGTCGGTCCGAGACGGGCGGCGTTCAACTCTTCGACCACCGCCTCGAGCTGCCGGCTCTTTTCGAGCTCCGCCTTCAGCGTGTCGAGCTGGGCGCTCTTTTCGTCGAGGGCGGCGATCTCTTCGGTGAGCCGGTCGTTCTGCGCCTTCTGCTCTTCCAAGCGCCCCGTGAACACGACGTAGACGCCGATGAGGGCGAGGAGCCAGAGCACCGTCGCGCCGCCGTAGACCGCCGCCCAGAGCTGGGTCGAGCCGACCTCGGCGCTCGCCGGGGCGGCGGCGGCGACGGTCTTCCGGGAGGACGGGAGGAGATTGACCCGAATCATGGCCGCTACCTCTTTTCCCGCTCCTTCCGGAGGGCGAGACCGAAGGCGACGGAGGCCTGGGGAAGCCTCGTCTCGAGGAGCACCGGGTCGACCGTCTTCGCGTCCGGCCGGGCGACCCGGAGCGGGTCGAGCATCTCCACCGGCACCCGGGCCCGGGCGGCGATGGCGTCGAACAGGGCCCGGACGTTGGCGGTGCCGCCGGAGAGCAGGATCCGACTGATCTCCCGGTCTCCGCTGGTCGCCAGGTAGAAGTCGAGGGATCGCTGGATCTCCCCGGCGAGGCTCTCGACGACCTGCTCGATGATCTCCGGGACTTCCTTCGGGACGACCCCCGCCCCCTCACCGCCGCATTTGTAGGCCTCCGCCTCCTCGGCGCTGATGTTGAGCTGGCGCTGGATCTCTTCCGTGATCCCCTCGCCGCCGTTGGCGATGTCCCGGGTGAAGGCGGTGTTGCCGTCGGCGAGGATGTTGATGGTCGTGAGGCTCGCCCCGACGTGGATCATGACGACGGTCTGCTCTTCCGGGACGGGGCCGTAGCCCATCTCGTAGACGTTCTGGATGGTGAAGGCGTCGAGGTCGACGACCTTCGGCTTGAGCCGCGCTTCCACCGCCATGTTCGTCAGGTCCGCGATCTCCTCCCGCTTCGCGGCGACGAGCAGGACGTCCATCTGACCCTGGGCCTCCCGCCGGTTGAGCACCTCGTGGTCGATGTGGACCTCCTGGAGGTCGAAGGGGATGTGCTGCTCCGCCTCCCACTGGATCTGCTCGCCGAGCTCCGCGGGGGTCATCACCGGCATCGTGATCTTCTTGATGATCACGCTGTGGCCGCTGGCCCGGAGGGCGACGTCCCGGCGCTTCTGCTTGTGGAAGAGCTTCTCGAGCCCTTCCACCACGGCACCGGAGTTGATGAAATGGCCGTCGACGATGGTCTGGGAGGGCAGGGGATGGAAGCCGAAGCGGACCAGCTGCCGGTCCCCAGCGCGGGTCTCCTTGACCTCGCAGACCTTGATCGAGTTCGACCCGATGTCGACGCCCACCAGATTCCGGCCTTCGGACACGACGCCTACTCCTCTTCGCCGAAGACCGAGACCCGCGCGTCCAAGCTGAGGCCCAGGGCTTCCAGGATCTTCCGTTTGGTGTCCATACGGCAGCCGTAGCCCTTCTCGACCCGGTCGACGGTCAGGACCGACAGGTTCGCCCGGCGGGCGAGCTCCGCCTTCGACATCATCCGCTCGATCCGAAGCTTCCGAACGTTGTTCGGCTTGCGCCCGGCCTTCCCCCGGCCGCCGGACCGGGCGCCGGGGCGCCGGCCTTCGGGTGGGGCCGACGACGGCGCCGGGCCCTCGGAGGCGGAGGGTGCCCCAGGAGCGGGGTCCTCGGGGCGGCCGGGGCGCTCTCCCTCGCCGTCACCGCCGGCGGCCGCGCCGACCGCCGCCGTGGGCGCTGCGCCGCGGCGGTCGTCGGGTCCGCCATCCTTCGCCGCCGCCTTGTGGTCCTGGTCCATAACGCGTCGCCGGGCTGCCCTAGCTAAGGCGCGAGGGGGCGAAGCGTCAAGGAACTTCGCCTACAGTATCAGTCAATTTGACACCAAATTAGGTGTAATTTAAGGGTCGGTCCGGAGCGGTGGAGATCGCAACGGCCCGGCGAGAGGCAGTCTCGCACCCCGCCGTGGGCAGGGCCAAAAACCGCCTCATCCCCCTCACGACGGGTTGCTGTGGCTCCTAGGTTCGCAATACTCGGCCCCCCTATGGGCCCCAGAACGCTCCCCCGATGGACCCGCCTCGGCGCCGTGGTCGGCTGCGCGGTGCTGTTGACCTGCTCGGTCGCGGCGGTGGCGCCCCACGCGGCGGCGGCCGACCGGGAGCACACGGTGCGCTCCGGGCAGACCCTCTCCGGCATCGCCCGGCGGTACGGCGTGCCGGTGAGCTCCCTCGCCGCCGCCAACAACCTGCGCCGCAGCTCCACCCTCCGGCCCGGCCAGGTGCTGCGGGTCCCGGAAGAAGGCGTGACCTACGTCCGGTCCGGCCAGACCCTGTCGGCCATCGCCCGGGCCCACGATTGCAGCGTCGGCGAGTTGATGCGGCTCAACCGGCTTCGGGAGAACAGCACCCTTCGGGTCGGCCAGCGCCTCGTCCTCCCGGGCTTTCGGGCCGCCCAGCGACGGGAGGCGGCGGCGGACCGCTGGGGACGGCCGCGGCACCCCGGGGTCGCCACCTTGGTGCGCATCTACCCGCGGGAGCGGCAGCGGGTCCGCCTGGTCAACTCCCGGCGTCAGCCGACCCGGGCGGCGCGGCGGGTGCTGCGCCGCTTCATGCAGGATGGCCCCCACGGGGGGTCCCACTATCCCCATCCCCGGCTCATCAAGGTGCTCGCCGAGATCTCCGACCACTTCGGGGGGCGGCCCCTCGTCATCGTGAGCGGCTACCGGGAGGCCGGGGGCTACACCCGGGAGAGCAGCCGGCACACCAGCGGTCGCGCCGTCGACATGAGGGTGCAGGGGGTCTCGAACCGGCACCTCCGGGACTACTGTCGCAAGATCCCCCGGGTCGGCTGCGGCTATTACCCCCACAGCACCTTCGTCCACATCGACGTCCGCGCCCGGAGCGGCTACTGGGTGGACTGGTCCCGACCCGGGGAGGCGCCCCGATACCGTCGGCCCCCCCGGGATCAGCGGGAGGAACCGGGGGACGACGACGAGCAGGGCACGCCGGAGGACGAGGCCGCCGTCGCCTCCGCGGACGGGGCGGAGTCCCGGAGCGATGACGGCGCGGGCAACGGGAGCTCGGAGAGCGGCGAGGCGGGCGCCGTCGCCCGGACCGAATCCCGATCCCAGGGACCGGAGCGGGAGCTCCCCCCGGAGGAGAGCGACGAGGTCGACGAGGAAGCCGCCGCCGGCGCCGACGACGACTAGGACCGACTTCCGGGCAGGGGTACGAGGCTACGCGCAGGCCGGCAACGGCTACTCCATGCGGCCGGCGTCCGGGATGAAGACGGGTTCGCCGTCGGGGCAGGGGACGACCAGGCTCGCCTGTTCCTCGCATCGCTGGTCGACGCAGGCGGTCAAGAGCCCGCAGCTGGTCCCGGGGGGGTTGCACTCGGCGGTCGCGGTGCAGGGGTCCCCGGGTCGGCGGTCGGGAACCTCGAGGTCCCGGGGGCAGCCGACGAGGGTCAGCAACCAGGCCGTCGCCAGGGCGAATCGGATCCGGCGGGAGCTGCGGTGGGCGGACGCCACGGAACCACATTAGTACCTCTAGCCGGAAGTTCGAACCGGGCTCGCGCCGGCCCCGAAGGCCGCCCGGCGACCGCTCAACCCACCGATCAGCGAATGCCGTAGGCGGACAGCCGGCGATAGAAGGTTCGCCGGGGCATGCCGAGACTTCGGGCGGCGCGCGCCCGATTCCAGCCGTGGCGCTCGAGGGCTTCCAGGATTCGCGCCCGCTCCCGCGCCTTGAAGGCCGCCTCCGAGTCCGGAGGTGACGCCGACCCGCCCCCCGGCGCCGGCCGGGTCGTCTCCACGTCCGGCGGCCGCCCCACCTCGGACGGAGCCTCGTCGCCGGACGCGGGAGGCCCCTCGGTCTGGCGGACGGCCTCCG
>DAPKRP010000573.1:0-1659 GCA_031800515.1 Polyangiaceae bacterium LLY-WYZ-14_1
ACCTCCGACTCGAGCTGCCCGGCCGCGGTGTAGCGGAATCGATACTCACGACCGCCGGGAGTGATGATCTCTTCGGGGAGGTCGTGATGGCCATACGCGACCCGGATCTGGCTGCCGTCGGGGCGCTCGATGCAGGTGGGGTTGCCGCGCTCGTCGTACGTATACGTCGTCTTGCCGCCGAGGGCGTCGATCTCTTCCGTGACGCGTCGCGCGTCGTCGCGCATCGTCTGCTTCGCGGCTCCCGTGGGGTCGACCTCGCGGGTGACGAGGCCGCCCTCGTGCTCGTAGATGCGCGTATGGCCGAGGGAATCGGTCACCTCGGTCACGCCGTCTCGGTACACGAGGCGATGATCGAAGATGCCGCCGTCGCCCCAGGTGCGGGTGCAGCGGGCGGCGCTGTCCGTGCCGTCGTACTCGAAGTAGAAGCGCAGGCCGTTTCGCCGGGTCTCTTCGGTGAGGAGCCCGGTCCTGCCCGCGTAGCGGTAGCTCTGGAGGACGGAGCCCTGGGTGCGGACCTCGGCGAGTCGGCCCTGCTCGTCATACTGGTAGCGGACCAGCCACGGGCCGTGGCCCTCGGCGGGCTTCGGCTGGAGGACGCTCGGGCCTCGGACGCCCGTCAAGCGGCCCTTCGTCCACACGAGGTCGAGGGTGCGACCGCCGTCGACGATGCGCCGGAGGCGACCGCCGTCGTCGTAGCGGTAGCGGATGGTGCGGCCCCCGCGGTATATTTGCTCCGTCAGGACGAACAGGTTGGGTTGGGTCTTGCCCTTCTCGAAGACGAGGACGGTCTTGTCGCGGTCCTCCACCTCGAAGCGGTCGACGGTGGGGCGCCGGGCGGTGAGCGCGTCTTCTTCTTTCCGAATCTCACTTCCGACGGCGAGGCGACCTTGGAAGACGACGTCGCGACCATCGGGGAGGCGGACGTCGAGGGTGACGTCGTTGCGGATGAGCCAGGCGTCGTGGTTGTGGGTCCAGCCCCGGCCGAGGGGGCCGGTCGTGTCCGCTTTGACCGAGTCGTAGGTGCGCTCCCAGACGAGCGGCGAGGACTCGCCGAGGCGGAAGTCCTCGACCTGGTCGAACATGTTCCCCGAGGCGACGTCGACGGGGTGGCCGGTGACGGTACAGATGCCCTTGTGGACCCGGTCGCGGAGCTTCGAGGTCTGTTTGACGCCCGCCTTGTCCATCCCCTTCTTCGCTGCGTCATGGACGACGTCGGAGACCTTCTTTGCGACATTGTCCGCCTTCTCGGCCGCCTTCTTGACCGCCTTCGAGCGCTTCAGGGCCTTCCCGAGGCCCCCCGCGGCCTTCATCGCGCCCGCCGAGTCGAGGCCGACGGCGGAGATGGTGGGGGCCCCGCCTACGAGGACCGGCGGACCTGCCGGGATCGCGGTGGCCGTAGAGACAGGTAGGAACAGCGAGGGGGACTTCTTTTTCTTCTTCGGGCGCGGGGGCGCGGGCATCCCCACATCTTGGCAGGAGAGGACGGGGAGCCCATTGTAGCCCATGGCGTCGCCGTCGCAGATGACCGTCGACGACCCCATGAACTGCTCGGAGTCGTTGCCCGGCGGCTTGATGAAGGTGCCCCCGATGGGAATGTGGACCGGGGCGGCCATGCCCGCCGAGCCGGCTTGGACCCGCGGGAGGCCGTTGATGAACACC
>DAPKRP010000574.1:0-1505 GCA_031800515.1 Polyangiaceae bacterium LLY-WYZ-14_1
TCGAGGGAACGCGGGGGAACGTAGACGCCGGAGAGGCTCACCGGGGGGCAGATGGGGACGCGTCTGAGCCCCCGCCGCCCGCGGGATCGCCGCCGCCCCCAGGGGAGGACGACGGCGACGGCGACGTCGTCTCCGGGGGCCAGCCGGGGATCGTGCGGGTGTCGTAGCGGTGGCCCCGGAAATCGCTGCTCTCGAGGATGGCGCGGTGGAGGGGGACGGTGGTCGGCACCCCCTCGCAGCGCAGGGCGGCGAGGGCGCGAAGCAATCGGTCCGCCGCCTCGTCCCGGGATTCCCCCCAGGCGATGACCTTGGCCAAGAGGGAATCGTAGAACGGGGGGACCGTGTAGCCGGGGGCCACGTGGGTATCGACCCGGACCCGACCGTCCTCCGCCGGCGGGAGGACCCAGTCGGTGAGCTGGCCCGGGGCGGGGCGAAAGCCATCCGCGGGATCTTCGGCGTTCAGGCGGACCTCGATCGCGTGGCCCCGAGGGGCGACGTCCGCCTGGCCGAAGGCGAGCCGGTGGCCGGCGGCGACGAGGAGCTGCTGTTCGACCAGGTCGATGCCGCTGCGCATCTCCGTGACCGGGTGCTCGACCTGGAGCCGGGTGTTCATCTCGAGGAACCGAAGTCGGCCGTCGTCCCCCAGCAGAAATTCCATCGTGCCCGCCCCGACGTAGCCGATCTCCTGGGCGGCGCGGGTCGCGGCGACGCTCGTCCGGGCGAGCTCGGCCTGGTCGAGCACCGGGCAGGGGGACTCTTCCACCAGCTTCTGGTGGTTGCGTTGGACCGAGCAATCCCGCTCGCCCAGGTGGAGGACGGCACCGTAGGCGTCGGCCAGGATCTGGATCTCGACGTGTCGCCCACCGACGATCAGCTTCTCCAGATACAGGCGGTCGTCTCCGAAGGCGGCCCGGGCCTCGGCCTGGGCATCTGCGTAGGCGCCTTCGATCTCCTCCGGGCGATGGGCGATCCGCATCCCGCGCCCTCCACCGCCGCTCTCCGCCTTGAGCAGCACGGGGTAGCCCACTCGGTCCGCGACCTCCCGGGCTTCCTGGACGGACCCGAGGAGCCCTTCGGAGCCGGGGATGAGCTCGAGGCCAGCGCCGGCCATCGCCTGTTTCGCGGGCGTCTTCTTGCCCATCAGCCGCATCGCCCGGGCCGGCGGTCCGACGAAGGTGACCCCGTGTTGGGCGCACAGGGCGGCGAAGCGCGGGTTTTCGCTCAGGAAACCCCACCCCGGGTGGAGGGCCGTGCAGCGGGACTGGACCGCCGCTTGCACCACCCGGTCCAGCGCCAGGTAGCTCTCACTGGCCCGGCCGGGCCCCAAGACGACCTGCTCTCGACCCGCGCACCAGGGGCCGTCCCGGTCCGCCTCGGAGACGGCGAACACCGGGGTGATCCCCAGCCGGTCGCAGGTGCGGGCGATCCGAGCGGCCACCTCGCCCCGGTTGGCGACGAGAACCCGATGGAACAGTCGGGGGGGCGGACCGCCGGAGGCGTCGGTG
>DAPKRP010000575.1:0-1983 GCA_031800515.1 Polyangiaceae bacterium LLY-WYZ-14_1
CCCTCGAGGTGGCGCCTCCGGAGGTGCGGGTGGTCCATGCCCCGGAGCCCGCGGTGCGGGCCCTCGGGCACCGGCGGGGGCCGAGCCAGCTGGTCGTCACCACCGGCGCGCTTCGAAGCCTGGACCCCCGGGAGGTCGGACCGATCGTCGCCCGGGAGCTCGTGCTCCTCGCCACCGGGGAGGCCGCCGTTCGTCGGGGCCTCGAGCTCATGCGGGCGCCCGCCGACGGGTTGGGCAAGGCCCTCGGCCACCTGACCTCCCTGGTCGCCTTCCGCGCCCTGGCGCGAACCCACCGGGTCGGCGGCCGGCTGGTCTGGCGGCCCGCTCTCGGGGCGGGGACCGTGCTCCTCGCCCCCATCGCGACCGTGCTCGCCCTCGCGACGGCGGCGGCGACCACCTGGCGGCTCGCCTTCCGGACCCTGGGCGTGCTCGACGACCCCCGGGGGGTGGCCGCCGCCGACGCCCGGGCCGCCCGGATCTCGGATCCCCGGCGACTCGCGAGCGGCCTCCGGCGGATCGACGAAGGCGCCCGGCGCCTGCGGCTCATCCCGCCGACCCCTCTCCTGGGCGCCCTCGACCTGGTCGACCCGGAGCTCCCCCGGGTCGACGCCCCGGGGGTGGCGCATCTCGCCTTCCTCGAACGCTGGCTCGAAGGGCTGGGGGTCATGCATCCGCCTCCGCCGGCCCGGGCCGGTGCCCTCGAAGCCGGGGACGGCGCAGCCTCCGTCGGCCCACGACCCTTCGAGGTTCTGCGGACGGCAGCCCTCCGGCTGGCGGTCGTCCTGGCGGTGGCCGGGGTGGGAGCGGTCGCCCCGGCGTTCCTCGCCGCGGCGTCCCGGCGGCCCCCGGCGCCAGCGGTCATCGCCGCCCTCACCCCCGCCGAGGGGGTTCGGGACACGACGAACGCCCCGGGTGGCACCGGCGCCACGCTCGTCGAGATCGTCGCCCTCCGGGGCTGCCACCTTCGGGCGGAGGCGACCGTAGAAAGCGACTCCCTGGAGGTGATGCCGGTCGGCGAGCGCTGCGCCCGGGCCGGGGATCAGGTCGGGCCCTGGTTCCCCATGGTCTGCGGGCCCCGCCACGGTTGGGTGCATCGGAGCTGCCTGCCCCGAGCCTTCTCCCGGGAGGCCGCCCGGCAGCGCCGGTGAGGGGCCGACGCGGACGCCCTCCCGCCGCCCATCGATCCCCCATCGCGCCCGAGGGGGCCCCGGGCCCCCGGCACCGGCGTGGGCTAGGCCTGGGAGCCCAATGGGCACCACGAAGACCTCGCCGGCCCGGGAGCGCGCCCCATTCGAGATCGGGGGCGTCCGCGTGCGGCCCGGCACCTCGACCACCGTCGCGCTTCCCGTCGGCCGCCTCTACACCCAGTCGCCGATGGAGATGGTGGTCCGGGTCGTCCATGGGCGGCGGCCTGGCCCCGTGCTCTTCGTCTCCGCGGCGGTCCACGGGGACGAGCTCAACGGGGTCGAGATCATCCGCCGGCTGCTCCGGCTCCAGCAGCTCAAGCGGCTCCGGGGGACGTTGCTCGCCGTGCCCGTGGTCAACGGCTTCGGGCTCATCGACCACTCCCGCTACCTGCCCGACCGGCGGGACCTCAACCGTTCGTTTCCCGGCAGCGAGCGAGGCTCCCTGGCGGCCCGGCTCGCCAACCTGTTCATGACCGAGGTCGCCGGCCGGGCGACCCACGGGATCGATCTCCATACCGGAGCCCTACACCGGTCGAATCTCCCTCAGGTAAGGGTGCACCTCGAGGACGAGGCCGCCGTCGAGCTGGCCCGGGCGTTCGGGGCGCCGGTCGTGGTCAACGCCTCCCTGCGGGACGGATCCCTTCGGGAGGCGGCGGGGGGCGGACGGCGACCGGTCCCCGTGCTGGTCTACGAGGCGGGGGAGGCCCTGCGCTTCGACGAGTGGGCGATCCGGGCCGGGGTCCGGGGGGTCCTCGCGGTCATGCACCACCTGGAGATGCTGGCGCCGAGCGTCCGG
>DAPKRP010000576.1:0-5050 GCA_031800515.1 Polyangiaceae bacterium LLY-WYZ-14_1
GTTCCGCCACCGCCCCGGAGCAGCGGGTCGACGACGAAGGCCAGCCCGGGAATGCCCACCAGGGCGGCCCCCACCGCGGCGAGCCCCGCCGCCACCCAACCGAAGAAGCCTCGCCGGCCTTCCCCCTGCGTCACGTCGTCGTTGCTCATCGCGCCTCGAACGGCCCGGGAGCCGAGGGCTCGGGGCCGGGGTACCTGTAGTCGTCGGGCGGATGCCCGGAAAACGTTGCGAGCGTACCATCCGCCCGCGTAAGTGCAGTCCATTGAGAACGAACAAATGACGATGACGAACCGAGACCTCGCCGCGCTTCGCCCTGTCCAGGTCGCGAACCCGAACCGGGACCGCGCTCCGCTGCTCGTCGCCCTCGAGGCGCGCCCCCTCGTGGCTTCCCTGCTCCTGGCGCTGGCCACCGTCGCCGGGACCGGTGGCTGCGGAGGCGGCGAAGCCGCCGGGGACGACGAGACGATGGCCGAAGACGACGAGACGACCGCGGGCGGTGAACGAGCCGATGCCGACCTCGCCGACGACGACGGCGATGAAGCGGACGCGGAAGACGCCCTCGCCGAAGACGAAGCCGACGACGACGCCTCCGACGAAGACGATGCGGAGAGCGCCGCCGTCGACGAGGAGGACGAAGGCCCCGACCCCCGGGTCGTCTGGCGGCGCAAGGTCCGGCGCGGCCGTCGCGTCTTCGAACGGGTCTGCGGCGTCTGCCACCCGGGCGGGGAAGAAGACCTCGGGCCGCGCATCATCGGGCGGCGTCTGTCCGTGAGCACGGTGCGGCGACAGATCCGACAGGGCGTCGGCCGGATGCGGGCGATCCCCCCGTCGAAGCTGCCGGAGCGGTATATGGATGAGCTATTCGCCTACCTCTCCACGATCCGAACCGTTCGCGGGGTCCGACGTCCCCGTTGACCGGTGAGCCCGGGGGCGCCGGCGGCGAGGGGCTCGGCCCCCCTCGGCCCCGATGGCGGCTCCTGGCCGTGCCGCTGCTGCTCTCGGCGTCGATCGTCGGCTGCGCCCACGTCCCGAAAGACCGATTCGGCGTGCAACGCCTCCGGGTCGAGGGGCTCGAGACCCTGGACCCGGAAGCCCTCGAGGCCTGCCTCGCCACCCGGGAACGACCGAAGTTCGACGTGAACTTCGGCACCCCGACGGACCTCGAGTGCGGTGTCCCGCCCTTCGACGGGGGACGCGCCAACGTGTCGTTGTTCTCCTGGCCCTGGACCGAATGGCCGACCTTCGACCGCGGGGCCTTCGAACGGGACCTCGAGCGGATCGAACGCTGGTTTCGGGCCCGGGGCTACTACGAGGCACGGGTGGTCAGCGCCGCCGTCGACCCGGCCAACGCCTTCGAGAACGACGAGCTCGACGACCCGGGGTCGGTCTGCGGCGCACCGGAAGGTCGCGGCTGCCCCGTCGACGTCGCCATCCGGGTGGAGGAAGGGGAGCCCGTCCGGGTGGACTCGGTCGCCCTGCTGGGGGTGGGGGGGCTCGATGGAACGCTCCAGAAGGCGCTCTTCGACCGACTGCCCTTTTCCCCGGGGGACGTCTTCGACGAGGCCCTCTACGACGGCGGAAAGGCGGCCCTCCGGGCGCGCCTCGAGGCGGCGAGCTACGCCCGAGCCCAGGTCGAGGGCGCCGTCCAACTGGACCCGGAAGAGCGGACGGCCACGGTCACCTACACGGTGGAGCCGGGCCCCCCTTGCGTCTTCGGGGAGGTGTCCGTGATGGGCCACCGGGACCTGTTCGTCGATCCGATCCTGGGCGCCTCCTTCGTTCGCCCCGGCTCTCCCTACGACGCGACCGTCCTGACCGACGCGGAGCGGGCCATCTATCGCCTCGGGGCCTTCGCCTCGGTCCGGGTGGAGCCCCAGCTCGGGGAGACCGCCGGCGGGGAGGACGCCGCGGTGATCCCCGTCGTCATCCGGGTCGAGCCCGGCCGGGCGGTCCGCTACGGCGTCGGGGCGGGCATCGAGTCCGGGCGCATCGATTTCGACAATCAGAGCGCCAGCGCGATCCCCCAGTGGGACGTCCACCTGCTGTTCCGCTTCGAGCACCGAAATCTGTTCGGCGACCTCCAGTCCCTGTCGATCGAAGAGCGCCCCCGGCTCATCTTTCGGGACGTCTTTCCCCGGCTCGGGGAGGGGGCGCGTTTCGGCAACGAGCTACGGCTCCGCTTCGTGCAGCCCGCCTTCCTCGAGCCCCGAACCGCTCTGGTCTTCCAGGGGGAATGGGACCTCGGCCCTCCGCCGTTCGGAGGAGACTTCTTCCGCCACGACATCGACCTCGCCCTCGGTCCCGAACGCCGCTTTCTCAAAGGCCGGCTCCGGGTGGCGGCGCGGATCCGGGGGAACGTCTACCTCAACATCAGCAACGAAAATCTGAATGAGGGCAACTTCGACACGGACAACGGCACCCTCCCCGGGGAGCTCACCGGTCCCCTCGCCGTCCGCATCTGCGATTCCGAGGGCACCCCGGGGGCGGACACCGCCGCCGCCCTGGCCGAGCTCGAGACCCTGGCGACGAGTGGACCCGACCCGGACGTGGCGGCGGACGCCGCGCAGGCCCTCGACGCCTATCGGACGGGAACCCGGGAGGGCTTGTTCCGCCCCTGCGACTACACCGTCGCGCTGCTCGAGCAGATCCTGGAGCTCGACCTCCGGGACCAGCCGACCCGGACCCAGCGGGGCATGTTCTTCCGCCTGGGGCTCCAGCAGGCCGGGCTCCTCGGGTCCTTCGACTATTTCCGGGTCACCCCCGAGGCACGCTTCTACACCCGGCTCCCGGCGCGCATCGTCCTGGCGAGCCGCCTCGCCCTCGGGGCCACCTTCATCCTGGGCTCGGACGTGGCCGACGTGACGACCCGCCGCCTCGGCCCCGACCGCTACCGCCTCCGGGGCGGCGGGGCGTCCAGCGTCCGGGGCTACCTGCCCGGCGCCCTCGGGGACTCCCGCCTCGGCGGCGTGCGTCGCTGGGAGGCGACGGTCGAGCTGCGCATCCCGGTGACCAACGACTTCGGCGTCGTGCTCTTCACCGATACGGGGGACGTCCACGGGGCCTACCGGCTCGTCGACTCCCCGGTGCAGGACGGGGACCTCGACGACATCCGCTTCACCGGGACCCCCCGCTTCCGCTTCGAAAACCCTCACCTCTCCGTCGGCTTCGGTCTTCGCTACCACACCCTCGTCGGCCCCCTTCGTTTCGACGTCGGCTTCCAGATCCCGGGGGCCCAGCGGACCAGCGGCCCGCCGACGGCGGCGGAGGAGGCCAGCACGCTTCCCTTCACCGACCTCGGCGGGGCCGTCCACCTCACCATCGGCGAGAGTTTCTGAGAGCGTGTCGTGGTAGCCCGACGGGCGGGGAGGGCGTTGGTTCGCTTGACGGTCTGGCTGTTGCTCGCGGTCGCGGCGACCGGGGCGAGCGTCGCCTTCCATCTGAACCTGCCCCGATCCCGACGACTGGCCAAGGAGCTGCTCACCCGCCTCGCCTCCGGAGAGCTGCGGGGGGACCTGGAGATCGGGCGCTTCGTCGACGTGCGCCTCGACCGCATCCTCGTCGAGGACCTGGTGCTCCGGGATGCGGACGGCGTGGCCGTCGTCGAGATCGACGTGGCGGAGATCACCCCGGACCTCTCCCAGCTGCTGTCCGGGACCATCTCTTTCCCCGTCGTCGAGGCTCGGGGCGCCCTCCTGCGGCTGCGTCAGGAATCACGCCCGGCGGACCCGGACGACCTGCTCCCCTCGTTCCTTCGGGCCTTCGAGCCGGCGGATCCGAGCCCCGGCGGGGGCGGGGCGCCGGCGCCCCGGGTCGTCCTCGGCGCCCTCCGACTCCGGGACGTTCGGGTGGTCGGGCGACTGCTCGGCCGGGGCGGGATCGACGCCGAGGACGTACGTCTCGACGGTCGCCTGACCATCGAGGACGGCGACGTCGAGCTCCGCATCTGGAACGCCGGCGGCCTTCTCGTCGCCCCCTACCCCCTCGAAGCGGAGCTCCGGAATCTCACCGGAACCATCGACACCCGGGCCGAGGCAGGGATCTCCCTCTACGCCCATCTCCGAAGCCGTCGCCCTGGGGAAGACGGTCTCCACGACAACGTGCGCCTTCGGGTGGAGTATTTTCTCCCCCCGGGGGTGGGACCGTCGCCCCCGGCCCCCCGTCGCCTCGAGCTCCGGGCCCAGGTCGACCCGCTCCTCTCCCAGACCCTCGAAGACGTGGGGATCGAGGCGGCGGCCCCCCTCACCGGCCCCCTCTGGGGGACGGTGCAGCTCGTCGGTCCGGAGAACGACCTGGCGCTCCGCCTCGACCTCGACACCTTGGCCGGGCCCCTGACCGTCGACGGGACCGTCGCCGGGCCGGAGGTCCGCGTCGAGGTCGCCGCCGACGAGCTCGCCCTCCATCGGCTGATCGAGGGCATTCCGACGGAGCTGCCGGTCGGGGGACGGGTGCGGGTCGACCTCGCCCCCTCGCCGGAGCAGGGATCGGGGGAGGCGCTCCGGCTGACGGCGGACCTCGAGCCCTTCACCGTGGATGGCTGGGCGGTGCCTGGACTTCGAGGAGAGGGGCGGATCGTCGATGGCGTCGTCGAGCTCGACCGCATCGAAGGGCCCACCGGCGGCGGCGAGGTGGCGGGCCGAGGCCGCTTCGATCCGGACTCCGGCGAGGTCTTCCTCGATCTTCGGGCCCGGCTTCCCGCCCTGTCCCGGGAGCCGAATCTCCGCCGGGTGCTCCCCGGGGCTAGGGGGAGGGGGACCTCGGAGCTCGCCCTTCGGGTGGACGACGGGCGGGTGCTTCTCGACGGCCGCGTGGTGCTCGATGACTTTTCCCTGCCGCCCTTCCGGGCGGAACGCCTCGTGGTCAGCGGCCGGGTGGAAGGCGAGCCCGCGCGTCCGCGGGTGGACCTGACCGCCCAGGCCCGGGGCGCCTCCCTCGCCGACTTTCCCCTCGGGGAGGGCACGGCCTACCTCGCCGGTGGCCCTTCCCGATACACCAGCCGGGGTCGATTCGCGGGATCGGGCGGGCGGCGCGTCGCCTTCGAGGCGAGCGCCGA
>DAPKRP010000577.1:0-7175 GCA_031800515.1 Polyangiaceae bacterium LLY-WYZ-14_1
GGGGGCTGCCGCAGCTGCCGGGGGTCTCGAGGCCCAGGGTCAGGCCCAGGTGTTTTCGTTCGTGGGTGGCCAGGCAGTTGCGCAGGGACTGGGCGCTCATCTCCTCGGCGCCCTCGATCCGGAGCTGGCCCACGCCGTAGCGGTCCGGGGGCACCTTGGCGCAGCCGCCGCCGACGAGCCCCAGGGCGGCGACGGCCCAGAGCGCCGTCGACCAGCGGGCGAGGTGGCCCCCGCGGCGCGTCCCGGAGGCGCGCGGCCGTCGGTCCCTCGCCCCGGCCATCAGGGGTTCCAGGTGAGGTCGAGGGACCAGTTGTCCGGCTGCATGTAGCTAGCCTCGGCGCCGAGGTCCTGGGGGAAGAAGAGCTCGATGAGAAAGCCGGCGCGCACCGGGGAGCCCGCGGTCTGCGTGCCGCCGGGCTGGTCGCCGTCGTCCTCCCCCCCGGCGACGACGCCTTCGACGTAGGCGCCCTTGACCACCCCCCGGAGGGCGTCCGGGATGAGGGCGTCCGCCTGAAAACCGGCCCGCAGGCGGGTGCTGGCGGCGGTCCCCCCGGATTCGACGGAGAGGATGGGCAGGTACTGGCCCAGCTCCCGCCGGGTGAGGGAGCCGACGAAGCCCGCGGTCAGACCGGCCAGGAGCGCCCCGGTCTGGGACTCGGCATCCTGCGAGCTCTGCCCCGACCCGCCGCTCCGCACGCCGAGGACGGAGGCGATGATCTCCGCGTCGGTGCGGACGTTCGGATCCGTCGAGGAGAACTCGAGCTCCGGGTCACCCAGGTGGCCGGTGATCCGCACGGTGACCACGTGCCCCGAGGACACCTCGTTCGTCGCCGTCAGGTCGAGGGTCGGGTCGACGGGGATCGCCCCGTTGAAGTTGATGGTCCCCTCTTCGAACTGGAAGCTCCCCCCGACGATGTCGATGAACCCGCGACGCACGGTCACCGGGCCCCGGATCGTCGTCTGCTCCCCCTCGCTCTCCACCTTGAGGTCGGTCTCGAGCTGCACGGAAAAGGACGGTTGGCGAACCCAGAAGGGCACGATGGAGCGAACCTCGAGGACCAGGGGGGTGGGCTCCCCGTCCTCGACGCCCGGCGGCGCTTCTCCTCGGGGTCGGCCCTGGTGGCGGGCGAGCGCCTCGGTGACGGACAGGGATCGGTCGAAGCCGGGCTCGCCCGCGTAGATGACCTGCGGGTGCGGGTCCAAGCCGCGGACCTCCCGACCGATCTGCTCCGGGAGCTCGACGTCGAGGCGGGCGATGCGCACCACGATGCGCCGGGGGTCTCCGGAGAGGTCGCCGCCGACCCGAAGCTCCCCGTTCACGGTGGCGAAGATCACGCCTTCGTTCCGGACCGGGTAGTCGTCGAGCTCGATGGTCAGGTCCAGGGTGGAAGGCGCGAGCTCGGCGAGGCCGACGTCGCCGTCCACCCGGAGCTTGCCCTCCCGGTCCACGGTGCGAAGCCCCTCGACCCGGAGCTCGTCGTCTTCGAGGACCACCGTGCCCCGGAGACCTTGAAGGCGGAGGAAGGGGTCCCGGACGGTCAGGGCGGCGTCATCGAGCTCGATGCGTCCGGAGACGTCGGCGGTCTCCACGCTGCGGCCCTCGACGTGCACCTCTCCGTCGATGGTCCCCCCGGGGCGAGCGAACAGGGGGACCGGTCCCGTCAGCACCGCCACCGGGGTCTCGTCGAAGCGGGCGTCCAGGGTGACCGGCCCGTCCCCGAGGCCACCCCCGGAAAGACCGTTCGGGGCGAGCTCCAGGGGAACCCGGCCGTCGATCCGCAGGATGGTCCGCCCGGCCTGGTCCAAGCCGATCTCCGCGGCGACGCGCTTCCGGTCGACCCGGGTGTCGACGCGTAGGGTGACCGGGGCGACCTCCTCGTCCCCGAGGTCGGCGGCGGGAAAGGTCAGGGCATCCCCGGCGACGGTGAGGGCGAGCTCGGGCCGCGGGGTCAGCAGATTCTCCCCCTGGAGGTCGAGCCCCAGGGAGCCGGCGACCTGTCGACAGGCGACGGGAATGCGGGCCAGCTCGACCCTGTCCATCCCGGCGTCGACGGCGAGGGGAGGCGGCGTGGGGGGAAGGCCTTCCTCGAGCCAGCGGACGAGGGGGGTCGGGGCCGTGGCGACCACCTGGAAGATCCGGGAGGCCCCGGCGTCGCCCTCCCCGTCGGGAGCCACCGTCACCGTCGCGGTCGTCTCCGTGCCCGCGGTCACCTCGAAGTTCACGGCGATGAGCTCGGCCCCCGCGCAGCGCTCGACGTCGGCTCCCAGGAGGGAACGGAGACCCGGCTCCCCCGCGTCGAGGCGCACCCGCCCATCGAGCCGGAGGAGCTGGTCCGGGGGCGCCTCCGGGCCGCCCGCCGCGGCGAGGTGGGCCTCTGCGATGACCGGCAGGCCGAGCTCGACGGGCGGGCCCAGCCGGTCCAGGCGGCGCTCCGGCACGTCGATGGTCAACGACCAGGGTTGGTCCACGAGCACCGCCGTCGGCGCCACCGGGCGCCCCGCGATGGCCCGGGCGACCGGCAGCACGGCCTCGACCCGAAGGTCCGCCAGGCGGGGGCCCGTGGCGAAGAGGGGGTCGGCGTCCCCGGAGACCGCCGCCCGGGCCCGGGCGCCCGGGGCGGTCTCCTCCGGGCCCCGGGCCTCCGGCAGGTCGGTGCGACCCGCCTCCCCGGCGGTCGCCAGCTGGAGCCGGAGGGTCAGGGCACCGGCCTCGTCGAGTACGGCGTCGAGGGCCAGGTCGGCGGGGAACACCTCGGCGGTGGCCACCAGGTCGTCCCCCCGGAGGCTCACGGTGGCGGCGGGGGCGCGAAGGGGGCCGGACAGGGTGACCAGCCCGGAGACCTTGCCCGCCAAGGCCGGGGGGGACGCCGCTGCCTCGTCGTCGTCGCCATCCTCCCGACCCCCGGGGGCCTTCCCCGAGGCGTTCTCGGGTGAGGCCTCCTTCGGGCCGGCGAGGAGCGGGTTCAGGCGAGCGAGGTCGAGCCGGTCGACGCGCACCCGGCTTCCTTTGGCCGCGCGCCCCCGGAGGATCGACGTCACCGGATCCTTCCCCGGGGCGAGGCGAAGGTCCACCCGGGCGTCGAAGCCGCCACCCTCGTCGTCGAGACCGCCATCGACGTCGACGGAGGCCCGCCGGCGCCGGGTCGAATAGCTGGCCTGGGCATCGAGGGCGTCCAGGGAGAGGCCGGGTACGCTCAGGCCCTCCGGGGCCGCCACCGTCAGGTCGAGCTCGGGGCGGTCCGGGCTGCCATCGACATCGGCGGAGCCCGCGATGGTGCCGGCGAGGCCGGCGTCGAGCCCCAGGGCGGCGTCGAGGCGGGCGAGGTCCAGGCGGGCGATGCGGAGGGTGGCGGTGCTGCGGGTCGCCTCGCCGAACGCGAGCCGCCCGTCGGCGGCGAGGTCGACCCCGGTGCCGACGACGGTCAAGGCCCGGAGGGACAGCGTCTCCTCCGCGGGGCGGACCACCAGGTCGTCGACGCGCAGGCGCAGGGGGCCCACCCAGACGCCCCGGGTCTCGATCGACCCGTCGACCCCGATGCGCGCCGGAATCGGGCCCCCCGCGGCGACCAGCGCCGGGCCGGCGCCGTCCTCTTCGTCCGGGTCGTCCTCGTCGTCGACCTCGGCGACGCGGCCCTCTCCGGGGGCCTCCCCCTGCTCCGGGTGCTCCGGGGCCTCCTGGGCCGTCACCCCGACCCCGAGGTTCAGGTCGACCTCGATGGTGCGGACACCGACCAACCGGGCGCTGCCGCTCGTGGCGTAGCGAGCCCGGGGCGGTTCGCCGGCGGCATCCTCTTCTTCGGGCCCACCCCGCACCCGGAGGTTCACCTCGCTCAGCAGGTTGTCGCCGGCCGGGTCGAGGGGCAGCTCCCGCGCGACGACCCGCAGGTCGAGCTCGGGCACGGGCAGGGCGCCTTCGATGCGACCATCGATCACCGCCCGGTCGAGGCGCACCTCCCCGGGCAAGCGGAGCCCCCGCCCCCGCAGGTCCACCCGTCCGGAGAGGCTTCCTCGACCGCTCAAGGGGACGTCGACCTCGACCTCGCCCTCGAGGCGTCCCGCCGCCTCCGCCAGGACGGGGCGGAGCGCGAAGCCCGGGAGGGTCACGGTGGCTTCCACCCGGTCCGGGGTGAGCTCGGCGGAGAGCTCGAGGGCGCCGCCGTCGGTCTCGACCTTCCCGGTGGCGTTCAGGGTGTCCGGGCGCGCGCCGGCAGCGTCGACGTGGACCCGGAGGGGCGTTCGGATCCGGCGCTCGAGCTCCGGCGCCCCCGCCGCCCGGGCGAGGAGGCGCGGCGGCACGACGGCGTCGACGGTCGCCTCGAGGTCGACCGGTCCCGAGCTGCCCTCGTCGTCGTCGTCGTCCTCCCCGCCATCGCCGTCTCCCTCGGCCCAGTCGAAGGCCAGGCGAGCGTCGATGCGACCGGGGGTCCGATCGACGGCGTCGGCCGCGGCCCCCTCGTCGCCGGTCTCGTCGGCGGCGGTCTGGTCGTCGATCCGGAAGGCGAGCTCGCTGCGCCGACCGGGGGCGATGGCGATGGTGGCGTCCTCCGCCTGCACGCTGGCGAGGGGCGCGCCGTCCCGTCGGGCCCGGGCGGACAGGGAGGCGAGGTCGACCACCACCTCCCCGAGCCCCGCGTCGATCTCGATCCCGGCCCGGAGGTCCAGCCCTTCGACGGCATAGCCCTCCGGGAGGTCCGCCGCGGCGCCGCCCTCGATCGCGACCTCCGAGAGCAGGATGAACGGTCCCGAGGTCGGCGGTCGGTCGTCCTTCGGGGTGTCCTCGCTGGGCTCGGCGGGACGCAATGCCTCGACCAGGGCGAGCCCCGCGCCTTGGCCGTCGCCCTCGTCTCCGGGGGCGTCGTCGCCGGGGTCCGCGGGTCGCAGGCTCGCCCACGGCTGGTCGACCCGCACCCGGGCGATCACCAGGGACAGGGATCGAAGAGAGCGGAGCAGGTCCAGCTGGACGTCCACGGCGTCGAGCCGGGCCACCGGCTTCCCGTCCGCCGCCCGCAGCACCGCGTCCTCCAGCCGGACCCGGCCCGGCCGGACCACCGGGCAGCGACCGACGTCGAGATCTCCGACGAGGAGGTCGCTGACCAGGGCTCCGCCCACCCCGCAGACCAGCCGCCGGCCGGGAGGGGCGGCGAGGTGGACCAGGGCGCTCGCCACCAACGCGGACACGAAGAGGCTGGACCAGAACCCGATGCCCAGCAGGATCAGCAGGGCCCGAGCGAGGCGACGGCGGCGGGAGCGACGGACGGGTCCCGGGCCCCGGTCCGCCGCCTGATCCTCCCGGGGCCCACCGTCGTCGCCATCGTCCTGCACCGCCTTGGGTCTTGTCGTTCCGGTGGCGCCTTGTCCATGCCGGGCGCCCCCGCCGGCGGTCGCCCCCGCGTCGGCTTGCCCATGCCGGCGGCTTCGTGCGACCTCCCTGGCGATGCCGAGCCTTTCTTCCCCTGCGGGCGCCCCCACGCCGGCCCTGGCTGCCCTGCGCGGTCACCTCGAGACCCTCCACGACCTTCAGGCGTCCGCCTACCTGCTGGAGTGGGACCAGATGACCCACATGCCTCCCGGAGGCGCCCCGGCCCGGGGGCGGGCGCTCGCCACCCTGGGCCGCCTCGAGCACGAGCTCATCGTCTCGGACACCCTCGGGGAGGCCCTGGACGAGGCGGCCCGGGCGGTCGATGGCCGGCCGGAGGACGACGTCGACGTCGGCATGGTGCGCTGGACCCGCCGGCGGCGGGCGCGGGCGCTGCGCCTACCCGCCGCGTTCGTCACGGAGCTCCGCACCCATCTCGCCGCCGCCTACGAGGCCTGGACCCGGGCCCGGCCGGCGAACGACTTCGCCGCGGTCCGCCCCCATCTGGAGCGGACCGTCGAGCTCAGTCGGCGCTATGCCGAGTTCTTCCCCGACGCGGAGCACCCGGCGGACCCCCACATCGACGAGCACGACCCGGGCCTCGACGCCGCCCAGGTGGGCGCCCTCTTCGACACGCTCCGCCCCGGCCTCCGGGAGCTCCTCGGGGAGGTTCGCCGCCGCCCGGACCCGGACGCCTCGTTCCTTCGCGGGAAGTTCGACCCGGAGGTGCAGCTCTCCTTCGGCAAAGAGGTGGTCACCGCCCTCGGCTACGACTGGGACCGGGGTACCCAGGACCTCACCCACCATCCCTTCATGGTGCGCTTCTCCATCGGGGACGTGCGGATCACCACTCGGGTCGACCCCCACGACCTCGGAGACGCCCTCTTCTCGACGATCCACGAGGCCGGCCACGCCCTCTACGAGCAGGGCATCCACCCCTCCCTCGAGGGCACCCCCCTCGCCGGCGGGGCGGCGAGCTGGATCCACGAGAGCCAGTCCCGCCTCTGGGAGAATCACGTCGCCCGGAGCCCCGCCTTCTGGCGGCACTTCTACCCGCTTCTCCAGGCGCGCTTCCCCGACGCGTTCCGGCACATCGCCGAAGACGACTTCGTCGCCGCGGTCAACCGGGTGGCGCCGAGCCTGATCCGGGTGGACGCCGACCAGCTCACCTACGACTTCCACGTGATGATCCGAGTCGAGCTCGAACGGGCGCTCCTCGAGGGGACGCTCCCGGTCTCCGAGCTTCCGGACGCCTGGGACGCCGCCTACGAGCGGGACCTGGGGGTGCGGGCAGAGACCGTGGCCCGGGGCTGCCTACAGGACGTCCACTGGTTCGTCGCCCCCATCGGCGGCACCTTCCAGGGCTACACCTTCGGCAACGTCCTGAGCGCCCAGGTCTACGAGGCCGCCCTCGCCGCCCACCCGGAGATCCCGGAACAGGCGGCGGAGGGGTGCTTCGACACCCTCCGGTCGTTCTTGACGGAACGGCTCTACCGGTGGGGCTCGGTCCTCGAGCCCCCGGCGCTCGTCGAGCGCGCCACGGGCCGCCCCCTGGAAGCGGCCCCCTACCTCCGGCTGCTCCGGGCGAAGTTCCTCCCGTGATGCCGACCGGGCGGCCGGAAGGTCGTGCGTTCGCCGGCGGGTGTGGCATCTTTCGGGCAGTCGGGAGGCCTGTAGTCGCACGTGGCGACCCCGACGGACCGGGGGCCAGCGTTGCCATCGCGCGCTTCGTCCCCATGCTGAGAGGCCGTCCCGACCTCAGGAGGAACCAAACCGTTTTGCAAGCCGAGACCGCTCCCATCGAGCCCATTCCCCAGCC
>DAPKRP010000578.1:0-21562 GCA_031800515.1 Polyangiaceae bacterium LLY-WYZ-14_1
CGTCCGGCGGAAGGTCGCCGCCCCCAGCCCAAAGTTCGCTCGGATGGGTTTCGGCCCGCCACTCGAGCCCGTGGCCCAGCGGCGCCGCACCATCGACGGCGACGCGGGCCCGCTGCCGTCGGGTCGGCAGGTCGACGAGGACGACCTGATCGGGGGGCTCCGCCGCTGCCGAAAGCTGCACCGGGACCGAACGGCCCACCGGCCATTCGAACGGGGGGCTGGGATCGTTACGTTCCGGGCGGCGGGTCAGCTGCAGCCAGAGCGTGCCCGGAGTGACTGCGAGGACGTCCCCATCCGAGATCACGACTTCTCCGCGTCGGTCCACGACAACCCAATAGGCCGCTTCGGGCGGTAGGGGGCTCGGGGGCGGCAGCCCATCGAAGCGAAGGTCGACCGTCAGCCGAACCACCCGCTGGTCGAGGAGGACCTCGCCCGCTTCGCCGACGGCGAGCTCGCCGGTGAGCGGCATGGCGTCCTGCTCATCCGGGCGGGAAACGCTCCACCGAACGCGGTAGCGGCCGGGCGGGATGGCGGCGTCGAGCACCGGGGGAACGGAACCGGACGGGAAGAGTGCGTCAAACCTCGCGGGAACCGGTCCAAGGCGCTCGAGCTGCAGGAAACCTCGGGCCGTGGCGCCGGCCGCGGCACCATTCCGAGTCAGCCGGAGACGCACCGGGATCAGGCCCGCCGCGAGGGCCCGCGATGCCCGGAGGTCCCGGGGAACGTCCACCCGGATGGGTTCCGCAGCTTCCGGGGTGAGAGGCACGCACTCGGAGGTGTAGGGGCCTCTGTCCTGGCAGGCGAAGCCGTCAGGGCAGCGCAGAGGGTCCGTGCAGGAGCCCCGGTAGGGCAAGGTCCGCGCGGACTCGCTGATCAGCGGTTCCAGCTCCCCAGGGTCGTCCGGGAAAAAACACACGTCGGAACAGGGCCGATGCGCGTCCTCATCCCCGTCGGGCCCGGGCAGCCTGCTGCTCTGACCGCAGCCGGTGGCCTGCGTGATGACCACCACCAAAGAGACCCACCACAGGGTCGCACGACTCATCCATGCCATTGGGCCACCTCTCTCGGCCAGTAGAGCCTAACCGACGAGCGGCGGCGGCGCTGTCTGACTCCCAACGAGAGCGCCGCTTGCACCGGATGGCGGTTCGGCCCAGTCTCGGGCGGTTCCGATGGACTCCTGAGCTCGCTCACGCGCCCTACCCTCGCCGGTGACCGTTCGCCGAGACCGGCATCGACGGTCCCCACGGCGCTCGCGCGTGAGCCTCCCGCCTTCTTCTCGTCGCGTGGAGTAGAGCTCGATGTCGTCGTCCGTGTCCGAACCGCCGCCCGCCCTGGAAGGGCGCTTTTTACATCTCCTCCGGGACTCCCTCTCCGGACGGGTCGACGAGCGCGCCTTCGCGACCGGCGACCTGCGGCGCGCGATCCCGCTGCTCGCCATCCCGATGGCGCTGGAGATGTCGATGGAGGCGCTCTTCGCGATCTTCGACGTCTTTTTCGTCGCGAAGCTCGGCGCGGCGGCCGTCGCCACCGTCGGCCTCACCGAGGGCGTGATCGCCCTGGTCTACGCGGTGGCCTTCGGCCTCGCGATGCCCGCGACGGCCTTCGTCTCCCGGCGCGTCGGCGAGGACGATCGGGAGGCCGCCGCGCATGCAGGCGCCCAGGCGATCTGGCTCGGCGCCGGCATCGGTCTGGCGCTTTCTGCCACGTCATTGGTCGCCCCGGCGGTGCTGCGGCTGATGGGCGCCGGCCCCGACGTGATGGCGCAGGGCGTGGCGTTCACCCGGTTGACCTTGCTGTCCTCGCCCCTCGTCGTCCTGCTCTTCGTCAACAACGCGATCCTGCGGGGCGCCGGCGACGCCTCCCGCGCCATGCGGTCCCTCTGGCTCGCGAACGCGGTGAACCTCGCTCTCGATCCGTGCCTGATCTTCGGGCTCGGCCCGTTCCCGGAGCTGGGACTCACGGGCGCGGCGGTCGCGACGTTCCTCGGGCGCGGGCTCGGCGTCGTCTACCAGCTGCACCACCTGCGGAGCGGCACCTTCCTCTCGCTCCGGGGCCACATGGGGTTCGACCCTCCGCTCGCCGCCCGACTCTTACGGGTATCCGTCGGGGGTACGGTGCAGCACCTCGTCGAGACCGGGAGCTGGCTGCTGCTGACCCGGCTGGTGGCAACGTTCGGCAGCGTCGCCGTCGCCGGATACACCGTGGGCCTACGACTGGTCATCTTCAGCCTGCTGCCGGTGTGGGGGTTCTCGAACGCGACGGCGACGCTCGTCGGCCAGAGCCTCGGTGCCGGCGACCCTGAACGGGCCGAGCGCTCCGTGTGGCTCTCCGGGCTCTACGCCACCGCGTTCCTCGGGCCCTGCTCCCTCGCGTTCCTCTTGTTCCCGCACCAGGTCGCCGGCCTGCTCGCCGAGGACGGCGCCGTGCGCGCCCTCGCCGCCACGGCGATCCACGTCATCGGCTGGGGCTACCTGTTCTACGGATGGCAGATGGTGAGCCAGCAGGCGTTCAACGGCGCTGGCGACACCACGACGCCCGCCTGGGTGAACGTCGCCTGCTTCTGGGCCGTCCAGCTGCCGCTCGCATGGAGCCTCGCCCACGTCGCCGGTTGGGGGCCCCGCGGCGTCTTCGCGGCGGTCGCGTTCTGCTACTCTCTCGCCGGGGTGGTGAGTATGGCGCTCGTCCGCCGTGGTCGGTGGAAGACCGTCGTCATCTGACCTCTCGAAGGGTGGCGGTCCCGGTGCGGCTCATCATCGTTTCGAGGTAGTGATAGAGCTGCCGCAGGCGGCGGGGGGTGAAGACGGGGGCCAGATGCTGGGCGCCGACGAAGGCGGCGTATTCGAGCTCGGCGAGCGCTTCGGCGTCCTCCTTGGAGGCGCCGGCCTGCTCGCGGAGGGTCGAAAGGAATCGGATGCGGCGACGGTCGGCGGCGGTGACCGCGTTCCGAAGCCAGGGGCGGTTTGCTGCCAGGCGGCGGATGCCCACCTCGACGTCGAAGTCGAGAGACGTCGCGAGGTCGTTCAGGCGTGCGGCGGCAAGACCTCCTTCGAGCTCCGCCTTTTGGATGTCGCGGATCACCTCCTCCGTGTACCGCTCGCGCCAGTGGGCGAGCACGGCGCGGAGCAAGGCGTCGTGATCGTCGAAGTGGTGGTACAGGGAGCCCCTCGTACGGCCGGCGCCCTCACAGAGCGCGTCGACGGTGACCCCGTCCGGACCATCCGCCGCCAGCTGGGCCAGGGCGTGCTCGATCCAATCGTCTCGGGTCCAACGAGGAGCCATGGCGACGCGCCAACCGGCCAGGTTGCCGCTAGGCCAGCCCCACCAGGGCGGCGACGCTGATGGTCAGGAACAGCAGCCACTGCGGCAGGTGCAGAGGCCGGCGGACCTTCCCGAAGGCCAGGGCGACGCTCCAGCCCATGAACGCGAGGGCGAGCAGCGTCGCGAGCCAGGCGACGTCGAGCCCGCTGGGGACGAAGGCCGCGTAGGCGAAGCCCGCCGCCATGGCGAGCAACACGATCGTGACCAGGTGCCAGCAGTAGTAGCTGGTGTACTTCGGCACCGTGGGGAGCGCCGATCTCAGCAGGGGCCCGGCGATTCGCGGTCCGCCCACGAAGGTATGGATGCCCCAGGTGAGCAGGGAAAGCCCCGCCGCGATGATGAACGCTACGTTCACGCCGTCCTCCTAGCCCAGTCACCCGTCCCCGAGAGTCCGAACCGGGCTTGCGCTGCTATCCCGGACCGTGACTCCCGACCCGCGGCAACATAACACATGTTATGTTCGCGTGGGGTTCGGGTCAGACCTGGGAGAACAGGTAGAACATTTCCGTCGCGATCTGCTTCGCGCGCTCGTCGTAGCGGCGAGGCTCCGCCGGCGTATCGTCGGCCTCTTTGGGGTCGACGTAGGGAATCGAGACCCGTAGCGTGGCACCGGGGACCACCGGGCAGCTCGCGTCCGCCGCGGCGCAGGTCATCACCGCGGCGAACCCCTCCCGCGGATTCGACGGGTCGTCGTAGACCTTGGAGAAGGCCGTGAGGACGGGGCCGTCGGGGGCGTAGGTCACCCGATAACGGGGGTTTTCGGGCCCGCCGTCGGGCGCTTGGATCTCAAAGCCCGCTCGTTCCAGGGCGGCGACGGCCCGGGGGTTGAACGCGGTCGCCTCGGTCCCGCCGGAATAGGCGCCGACGCCATCGATGCCGTACCAGGCCGCCGCCGCCCATGCCCAGAGCTGTCCCATGTGGCTCCGTCGCGAGTTATGGGTGCAGATGAAAACCAGGGGCGCTGGCTCGCCCGCCGCGCGCCGGTCACGGACGAACGCGGCGAGGGCACCCAGGGCGTCGCGACGACGCTCCGAGATCGCATCAAAGCCCCCTTCCACGACCCCCTCGACATAGTCGCGCAGGCCGGGGTGCAGCTCGACGGCAGGGTTGGTTCTCTCCATCGCGTCCTCCTCGGCCAGCCCGACGTCTTCTGCATCCCCGGCGGATACCTGCCCCCCGTTGGACGATCGCTCTTCCGAGGCCTTGCGTATACCCGCACAAGCGCATATACGCAAGGGAGTGATCGATGAGCTCGCGCAGATGCACAAGGCGCTCTCCGACGAGACGCGGCTTCGTATCGTCTACCTGCTCCTCGCCGTCGGCGAGCTCTGCGTCTGCGACGTGGAGACGGCCCTCGGCGTCACCCAATCCCGGGCCTCTCGGCACCTGCAAACGCTGAAGCAGGCGCGCCTGGTCGCCGACCGGCGGGACGCGACCTGGGTCTACTACCGCATTCCGGACACCCTCGGGGACCCGGCCCGGAAGGCGCTCCTCGCACTGCTCGAAGCGATGCATCGGGACCCGAGCGCCCAGGCGGATGCGGATCGCGCCCGGGAGCTACGGAAAAGTCCTCGCTGCGGGGCGCCGGTCAACCCCCGCCGCCTGGCCCGGAAGCGCCGCCGAACCGACGAGGCCCGCTCGTGACGGTGGCGGAGGACCGGACGACCCGGGCGGCCTCCCCGAACGGTCCGAGCGCCGCGCCCCGCCTCTCGTTCCTGGACCGATACCTCACGGGTTGGATCGTCCTCGCCATGGCCGCGGGCGTTGGGCTCGGCGCCCTCGTGCCGGGTATTCCCGCCGCCCTCGACGCGATGAGCGTCGGCACGACATCGGTCCCGATCGCGATCGGACTGATCGTCATGATGATTCCGCCCCTCGCCAAGGTCCGCTACGAGCGACTGGGCGACGTGTTCCGGGACCGGCGGGTCATCGCCCTGTCCCTGGTGCAGAACTGGGTGATCGGCCCATTCTTGATGTTCGGTCTCGCCGTGACGTTTCTGGCGGATCGGCCGGAGTACATGCTGGGGCTCATCCTGATCGGGCTGGCCCGGTGTATCGCGATGGTCCTGGTCTGGAACGACCTCGCCTGTGGAGACGCGGACTACTGCGGCGGGCTCGTCGCGTTCAACTCGATCTTCCAGATCTTATTCTTCCCGCTCTACGCGTGGTTCTTTGCCACCTGGCTGCCCGCGCAGATCGGTCTCGAGGGTACGGTCGTCGACGTCTCCATCCCAGAGATCGCCACCAGCGTGGCGATCTACCTAGGCATTCCCTTCGTGGTGGGGTTTCTGACTCGGTTGGTGCTGATCCGAAGGAAAGGCGAAGGCTGGTACCAGACCGTCTTTCTGCCCCGGATATCGCCGCTCACCTTGGTGGCGCTTCTGTTCACCATCGTAGTGATGTTTTCCCTCAAGGGCGACACCATCGTGACGCTGCCCCTCGACGTGGTGCGCATCGCCGTCCCCCTGGTCCTGTACTTCGTCGTGATGTTCTTCGTGTCCTTTGCCTCGAGCGCGAAGCTCGGCGCGAGCTACGGCCAGACCGTCACCCTGTCGTTCACAGCGGCGTCGAACAACTTCGAGCTCGCCATCGCCGTCGCCATCGCCACCTTCGGTATCGGCAGCGGTGCCGCCTTCGCCGCGGTCATCGGACCACTGGTCGAGGTACCGGTGCTCGTGGCCCTGGTCAGCGTCGCCCTCTGGCTACGACGCCGCTGGTTCGCCGACGAGCGCTACCGCGAAGCGCGGGCGCGGCGGTAGGCCGCCGGAGACGGTCGAGATTCCGTGACCGGCGCGGCCGAAGGCGGCGGGGGCAGGCTTGCGACCGCGCCGTGTCTTCCCTTATCGTGGGAGAGACTTCGGTGCGGATCGGTCGACCGGTGGCGCCTGCCTATCGCGCGCTCTCGACCGTTTCCCCGACTCCTCGTCGCCGTCCCCCGACCCCGAACACCGGCCCTGGGAACATTCGTCCCGGCGGCCGGAGGAGCCATGCTGCATGAAGATCGTCCGTCTGGAAGACATCGTCGACACGGACCGCGAGGTGAAGGGCCCGGGCTGGGCGAGCCGACGGCTCCTGCTCCGAAAGGACGGCTTCGGCTTTTCCCTCCATGAGACGATCATCCCCGCCGGGGCGGAGATGGAGCTCTGGTACAAGAATCACCTCGAAGCGGTCTATTGCGTGAAAGGCAATGGCTCCGTCGAAGACCTGAAGACCGGCGAACGCCACGAAATCCGCGACGGCACGGTCTATGCCCTGGATGACCACGACCGCCACATTCTCCGCGGCGGCACGGAAGACATGCGGCTCGTCTGTGTGTTCAACCCGCCGGTCAGCGGAAAAGAAACGCACGACATCGAAGGGTCCTACGAGGTCCCGAAGCGGAATATATTCATCATCGGTCTGGATGATTATAACCTGGAAAAGGCACGGGCGATCACCCTCGCCAATGAATGCGAGTTCCACGGGCTCATCTCTCGGGAAAAACTGATCGAGCCCGAGACCTACGACATTCAGGGTATCATCGACGAAGCCCTGGAAACCCTCCGGTCCTTCGACGGGCCCATCGACGCGATCATCACGCACTGGGATTTCCCGGTCAGCACGACGCTTCCGATCATCAACCGGGAAAGCGGGCTTCGTTACGTGCCGATGGTCGCCATGTTGAAATGCGAACATAAGTACTGGAGCCGTTTGGAGCAGAAGCTCATCGTTCCGGAAATGGTGCCCCGGTTTCAGGCGGTGAACCCCTTCGCCGACGATCCCTTCAGCACGCTGGACCTCCCCTTTCCGTTCTTCCTGAAGCCGATCAAGGGCTTCGCATCCACGCTGGGGTTCAAGATCGAAAGCAAGGAACAGTTCGACCGTGCGATCGAAGAGATCCGGGCGAACATCCGGCGCATCGGGGATGAGTTCAACGTGGTCATGAACATGGTGGACCTTCCGCCCAACGTGGCGGAGGTCGACGGGAACTGGTGCCTGGCGGAAGAGCTCATGAGCGGCTGGCAGTCCGGTGTCGAAGGCTACGTGCTAAACGGCCAGACGTACGTCCACGGCATTTTCGACTGCTACAAGGACAACGACCGAAAGAGCTTCAATCGCTACGAGCTCCCAAGCCGCTGGCCGCTCCACGTCCAGCAGCGGATGATCGATGCGACGAAGAAGCTGATGGCGCACCTCGGCTACAACCAGGCGCCGTTCGGGGTCGAGTTCTTCTGGGACGAAGACCGGGACAAGCTGTGGTTGATCGAAGTCAACACCCGCATCTCGCAGTCCCACAGCGATCAGTTCGAACGCGTGCACGGCATCAGCAATCACGAGATCGCCGTCAACACCGCCCTCGGGCTTCCGACCCACCTCGATCGCCAGCGCGGCGCATACAACTGCGCCGCCAAGTTCCATCTTCGACGCTATGCCGACGCCAAGGTGTTCCGCGTCCCCGGCCCGGATAATCTTCGCCAGGTGCAGGACGCCGTGCCCGGGGTGGACATCCACGTCACGGTGGATGAAGGCATGATGCTGAGCGACCTCCGGGACCAGGACGCGCACAGCTTCGAGATCGCTACCGTGCGTCTAGGCGCCAGCGATCAACCGGAGCTGCTGGCCCGCTTCCGGCAGGTGGCGGAGATGCTCGACTTCGAGTTCTCCGACGGTAAAGGACCAGAACCGGTCCAGTTCACCCCGCCGACCAGCTGGGTGTGAAGCGTCCCACGGGTGCGGCCGGCTCAGAGGGTGTATCGGAAATAACCGACGTCGCCGCGGAGCCGGTCGCTCAAACCAGGTCGCGCTCGACGTCGACGGCATAGTTCTTCGAGAACACCCGCACGTCATCCTCGAAGGCGTCGAGCTCGGCGCGGACGACGAAGTGGGTGGGGGTCGCGGTGAGGACCGTGCGGGTGGTGGTTCGCACCCGCCAGTCACCCCGCTCGAAACGACGCTCGGTCTGGGTCTCGCCGGTGACCGATGACCAGTCGTCGTAGCGGTGGCTGAATCGGGAGACGGTCCGGTCACCGACCACCAGGTCGATCTCGTCGAGGCGGTAGCGCCCGTCATCGTCGACGACCTCCTGGACCGCCCGGTAGTCCGACAGGCTGCGGACGATGCGCCAATCGTGCTCCGGCTGCCTCAGGATCGTCCGCTTCGGCGGCGAGGCGCCAGCGGGAGGTTCGAAGGACACGGCCCGATCCGCCTCCGGACGCGCCGTCCGAAGGGGCAGCCAGAGGGTCGACGGCTCCGTGGCCACCCGCAGCCGAACCGGCCGGGGGGGTGGCCAGGCGATGGGCCAGTAGCTCGTCGACAACGCCAGCCGAAGCCGGTGCCCCACGGGCACGGAGGCCGCGACGTGGTTCATGGTCACCCGGACCCGCACCGGCTCCCCGGGGACCAGCGGCTTGGGCTGTGCGCTGCCATCTCGGTGAGTAAGGTTGAGCAGGCCGTAGGTGAGCCGGGTCGACTTATCGTCCGGTGCGACGTCGTTGAGGCGCGCGCAGACCATCGCCACCGGCTGATCCGAGGAGAGCTCCAGCTCGACCACCGCAGCGCCGAGCAGCTCGAGGGGTTCCTTGAGGGGCAGGGTGTCGAAGACCAACGCGCCGCCATCCTCCTCCCGCTGGTCGTGGGCCAGGTGCACGCCTTCGGCACCGCTCAGCCACTTGCCGGCTACCTTCCCGAGGGACAAGGGGGACTGCACCGACAGCTCCCGGTGGCGTCGTCGGATGGTCTGGGACGGCGAGAACAGACGGGCCGGGGCGAGCCGGTAGCGGGTCGGCGTGACGTTGCGGGAGGGCCATTCCTCTTCGGCGACCCAGCGCCCGGGGCGCTCGTCGTAGGTGGTGGCCGGGGGAACGCTGTCCATCATCCAGGCTCGGAGCCGGGGCGCCCGATAGGCGGGCGCCTCGCCGGACGGCCGCAGGAACGCATCGAAGAAGCGTCGGCACTCCTGCAGGAACCCGATGGCAGGGCCCGGCACCCCGAGATGGGGGTAGACATGGGCCCATGGTCCGATGATCCCCCACCGGGGTCCCGGAAGGTGCGCCATCAGCCGAAAGACCGCGTTGGTGAAGCTGTCCGCCCAACCGCCGACGGCGAGGACCGGGCAGCCGATGGCGCCGTAGTCCCGAGAGACCGAACCGTGGTCCCAGTAGGCGTCGCAGCGCTGGTGCCGCAACCAGGTCTCGAGCCAGAGCCCGCTCTTGTCCAGCCGGTCGAGCCACATCCCTCGCCAACGTTCCCCGACCACGGCGGGATCCGGGGGGCAGGTGTTGACGGAGAACATGGTGGTCGCTTCCACCAGGTTGTCGGTCAGAAGACAGCCGCCCATGTAATGCATGTTGTCGACGTACAAGTCGTCCGTCGCGCACACGCTGACCACCGCCCGGAGAGCCGAAGGGCGGCGGGCGGCGATCTGGAGCCCGTTGAATCCGCTCCAGGAGATCCCCATCATCCCGACGGCGCCGTCACACCAGGGCTGGGCGGCGAGCCAGGCGATGGCCGCTTCGCCGTCGGCGAGCTCCTGCTCCCGGTACTGGTCGAGCAGGAGCCCGTCGGATTCCCCGGACCCCCGCAGGTCGACCCGGAGGCAGGCGAAGCCCCGAGCGGCGAGCCAGCCGTAGGTGATCTCGTCCCGGGTCCGCATCAGGTCCCGCTTGCGGTAGGGCAGATACTCGAGGATCGCGGGAACGGGGCGGTCCCGGGCCCCCGGGGGCAGCCAGAGCCGCGCGGCCAGCCGGTCCCCGTCCGGCAGCGGGATCCAAAGGTTTTCTTCGCGCTCGACCCCGGGGGTCGTCGGGTCGATGGTCTTCACGCGTCGGCAGGGAACCACCGAGGGGCCCCGGCGACAAGCGCGGATCGTGCCGGAAACGCCCCCCCGGCTACATGGCGACTGGATCGTTCCGTTGCCTTTCCCTGTGGTCGGAGGATCTCATGGGCCTTGGCGGTAAGTATTGGGTGGCAGGGGTGCTCGCGGGTGGTCTCGCGGTCACCGGGTGCGAGGTCGTAGGGACCCTGGAGGGCGCCCTCGACAACGGTGGGCTCGTGGACGCGGGCCCGACGGACCCGGAACCCTGGCCGGACGGCGCCCCGCCGCGCTTCGACGGGGGCCCCGGGCCGGTGCCGAGGTGCGGCGACGGCGTCGTCCAGACGGGGGAAGCCTGCGACGACGCCGACGACGAAGGCGGGGACGGCTGTAGCGCCGACTGCCAGACCGTCGAGGACGACTATGCCTGCCCTTTCCCCGGCATGGACTGCGTTCGGGTGGTCACCTGCGGGAACGGCCGCATCGAAGGGGACGAGACCTGTGACGACCGGGATCCGACCCGGGGTGACGGCTGCGACGGGCAGTGCCAGCTGGAACCGGGCTGGGCCTGCCCGGTCATGGGGGCGGCCTGCCGAGCCGCCCGGTGCGGGGACGGTGTCGTCGCGGGGCTGGAAGTCTGTGACGACGGCGGTACCTGCAGTGGGGGCGGCGGCACCGCGTGCACGTCGGATGCGGACTGCGTGGCCGCGGGGGACGGTGACACCTGCGCGCCCCGTGCCGGGGACGGATGCTCCGCCGGCTGCCAGCTGGAAGAGGGGTTCGCCTGCGACACCCCGGGGGCGCCCTGCCGAGAGACCACCTGCGGGGACGGTATCGCCGAGGGCACGGAGGACTGCGACGACGGCAACCTCCTCATCGGCGACGGCTGCACCCCCTTCTGCACGCGGGAGCCGAGCTGCACCGACGGTTCCTGCACCGCGGTCTGCGGCGACGAGGTCGTCTTCGCCCCGGAGACCTGCGACGACGGAAACGTCGTCGATGGCGACGGCTGCTCCTCCGACTGCCAGGTGGAGGTGGGCTGGACCTGCGAGGAAGTGCCCCTTCCGGACCCGGAAGTCGTGGTCTTGCCGGTGGTCATCCGGGACTTCATCGCCGGCTGCGGCGGCAACAGCACCGGCGAGCGGCCGCAGCAGGACGACGACGGGGCCTCCCCTCCCTATGGCCATCCGGACTTCCAGTGCTACCAGGGGCCGGAGACGGGAATGGTGCAGGGGTCCCTCGTCGACGGGGTGCCCGTCCGGGCATCCGGCGCGTCCAGGATCACCAGCGCCGAGAGCTTCGACCTCTGGTACCGCTCGAACCGGGACTTCAACCGAACCGTCGTCCAGGCGATGACCTTCACGCCGACCACGGACGAAGACGACGGCGGCGCCTACCAGTTCGATTCGACCAGCTTCTTCCCCCTCTCGACCCCCATCGACGACTCGGACCCCGCCGGCTTCCCAACGGAAGGGCTCGAACGTCTGGCGAACGATGCCGGGGGTACCGGAAACCAGAACTTCTTCTTCACCAGCGAGGTTCGCTTCTGGTTCCGCTACGAAGGCACGGAAACCCTGGCGTTCTCCGGGGACGATGACGTCTGGGTGTTCATCAACGGACGCCTCGCCGTCGACATCGGGGGTGTCCACGGTCGGCTCGACGGATCGATCACCCTGAGCGAGTGCGCCAGCGAGAACCCGGCGGACAATGACGGCGACTGTCTGAGCGCCCTCGACCTCGAGGTCGGCGGCATCTACGAGGCGGTCGTCTTCCAAGCGGAACGGCGCCACGAACGGTCCCAGTATCGGCTCACGCTGACCAACTTCCAGCGGGCCCCGTCCACTTGCACCTCCGTCTGCGGCGACGGCATCGTCGCCTCGAACGAAGCCTGCGACGACGGCGAAGACGACAACGGTGTGGCCTACGGGGGCTGCTCCGACAGCTGCACGCTGACCCCCTTCTGCGGCGATGGCGTCGTCCAGGAATCCTTCGGCGAGGTCTGCGACGACGGTCTGAACCTGGGCGGCTCGGCAAGCGCCTGCGCCCCGGGCTGCATGGAGATGGGCGGCCGCTGCGGAGACGGGGTCGTGCAGACGGAGCTCGGGGAAGACTGCGACGACGGCAACACCGAACGCGGGGACGGCTGCAGCGACGAATGCCGTTTCGAGCTTCGCTGAGCCACCCCCGGTTCCGAGCGGACCCGCAACCTTCTCAGGGAACCACGACGGCCTTCCCGATGACCTTGCGGTCCATCAGATCCCGGAGCGCCCGGGCGCCGTCTTCGAGGCGGTAGCGAGCGGAGATCCGCGGGCGAAGGCGGCCCGCCTGGGCCCAATGGAGGAGGGTCTCCAGGTGGGCTCGGTTGCGTTCCGGGTCCCGGGCGGTGAAGGCACCCCAGAAGACGCCGACGACGCTGCAGCCCTTGAGAAGGACCAGGTTGAGGGGGATGGCCGGGATCTCCCCGGCGGCGAAGCCGATCACCAGATAGCGACCGTCCCAGTTCATCGCCCGGAGGGCCGGCTCGGCGTAGGGGCCGCCCACGGGGTCGTAGACGACGTCGGCGCCGCCGAGACCTTTGACCGCTTGTTTCAGGTCGACCTCCCCGTAGCGGACCAGCTCGTCGGCTCCGTGCTCTTTACAGACGGCGAGCTTCTCTTCGGTGGAGGCGGCGGCGATGACCCGGGCACCGAGGGCCTTGCCGATCTCGACGGCCGCGAGACCCACCCCACCGGCGGCGCCGAGCACCAGTAGGGTCTCGCCCTGGGCGAGCCGGGCCCGGTCCGTCAGCGCGTAGAGCGTGGTCCCGTAGGCCATGGTGAAGGCCGCCGCGACGTCGAGATCCATGCCGTCCGGGACCGGGGTCAGCGCGTCCTGCCCCAGCAGGATCTCCTCGGCGAAGCCGCCCCAGCCGGTCAGCCCGAACACCCGGTCCCCCGGGGCGAAACGGTCCACGCCGTCTCCGACCGCTTCGACCACGCCGGCGACCTCGCCCCCGGGAGCGAAGGGAAACGGCGGCTTGAACTGGTAGCTTCCTCGAACGATGAGGGTGTCCGGGAAGTTCAGCCCGCAGGCGTGAACGGCGACCCGCACTTGACCTGCCTCGACCTCCGGAGTCGTCACCTCGTCCAGGCGAAGCATCTCCGGGGGTCCCCACTCGTGGCAGCGCAGCGTTCGCATGGGCCCACTCTACTACCGTCCTAGACGGTTCTTCGACCCTGCGCTCATCGCACCTGCCGGACGCGACCCCGGCCCCACATCCCCGGGAGGACGAGCCCGGCCGGGTCGCGGGACGCGCTGTCCCTCAAACACGCCCCGGGTGCGCCGCCTTGCCCATACCGTAACGCCTGCTAACTAACCGCGCGCTCGGCCTGCTTTGCTCTTCATCATGGGAAGACCCCCCAAGTTCGACATCGATGACGTCTTGAGACGTGCGACCAACCTCCTCTGGGACCGTGGATGCGACGACGTGTCGACCCGAGACCTCGAAAAGGCGCTCGACCTCCGCGCCCCCGCGATCTATCGACGCTTTCGAAACAAGGACGACCTTGTCGCGCACTGCCTTCATTTCTACATCGATACCGTCATCACACGGCGCATCCAAAGGACGCTCGACGGCGCGGACGATCCACTGGAAGGCTTGCACGATTTCTTCATTTCTACGCTGGATACCGAAGGCGATAAGATAGGGCTGCGTGGCTGTCTTCTTGCCACAACCGCCGCGCAGGCCTTCGGAAAGTCGCCCGAGGGGAGCGCCGCGGTCAACCGAGGCTGGCGCCTCATGTATCGCGCCTTTCGTCAACAAGTCGAGCGCGCACAGCAGAACGGACAGATCGATGCTCGGCACGATCCCGACGCGGTCGCGCAGGCGCTGCTCATGTCCCTACAAGGTTTATTGACCCTCGTCAGGGCGGGCGTCACGGACCTTCGGCCTGGGATCGACGCCACCCTTCGAGCATATGGGTGGCGTTCGATACCTTCGCCGGATACCGATGGCGGCTCTTGACGTTCCAGGGGACCGTCCAGCGAAGTAGAACTTTCGGAGAACTATCACGTGTTCATACGCTCCGTCGCCCTGCTCAATACGATTTCGCTGGCCCTATGTATCGGGGTCGCTGCCCAAAGCGACCCCCCGGTACCCCAACAGCCGGATCGTGAAGCCGGCGAACCGCAGCCGTCCGGTCCGACCGATCACGCGTCACCACAAAACCTCGACGACACATAGGAAGGGGATCCAACGCCAGCCGGACGGGAGCGACCCAACATTCTGCTCGTCCTGCTGGACGACGCCGGATTCATGGACTTTGGAGCCTACGGAAGCGACAGCGCGACCCCACACATCGACGAGCTCGGCCAGTCCGGCGCCATGTTCACCAGGTACTATACCCATCCCCTTTGTGGCCCTACCCGCGCGTCGCTCATGACCGGTCAGGACAACCACCTGGTGGGCGCCGGAACGCTCGGTGAAGTACTGACCGAAGAGATGCGCGCCCTGCCGGCCTACAGCATGAGGTGGGGCGACGGTCAGAAGACCATCGCAACTCGCCTCAAGGCAGCGGGATACCAGACATTCGTCGCCGGCAAATGGGGTATCGGCGAGGTGGGCGCCAACCTCCCCCACCGCTTCGGTTTCGACCGCTCGTATGTCCTGGATGCAACGGGTTCCAGCAACTACAGCGCGAAGCCGTACGTCCCCAGTCTACAAAGAAGTGAAGTGGTTCGAAGACGGCGAGCGCGTCTCGCTACCCGATGACTTCTACTCGTCCCGCAACATCGTCGACAAGATGATCGGCTATCTTGACGAAGCGGATCCGAACCAGCCCTTTTTCGCATATCTATCGTTCCAGGCTCTTCACCTTCCCGTGCAGGCCCCGCGAGAGTTTATCGACAAGTACGATGGCGTCTTCGATAGGGGCTGGGACGTCCTTCGCAAAGAACGGCTAGAACGAGCCATTGAGCTCGGCCTCGTGCCTCCTGGAACCCGTCTGTCTCCCGTCGCGCACAATCACCGTCCCTGGGACAGCCTCGACCCCGATGAGCAAAAGTACTGGGCCCGGGTGATGCAGGTCAGCGCCGGGATGATGGAGGCCGCCGACATGCACCTCGGGCGGTTACTCGACCATCTATCCGCACAAGACGAGCTCGACAACACGCTCGTCATCGTGGCCTCGGACAACGGGCCCGAATACAACACGCTTGGGAAGACCGCCCCCTTCGGGATGCGTGCGGTCGAACGCATTTGGATGGCCATCGAAGGCTGGGACGTCGCCTACGACAACCTGGGGAACGGCCGCCCTTTACCGCGGCAACTGGAAGATCACGAAGATACCGGAACCTTACGGTGATGGTGATTGGCACCTCTACGACCTCTCCGTCGATCCCGGCGAGACTACGGACCTTGCCTCCCGGCATCCCGACCGACTGCGGTCGATGGTCGCCGAGTACGAAACGTATGCGGCGCGGGTCGGCGTGTTCGAGATGGCTCCGGGGGAAAGCGCGCGCAAACAGCTTTCCATCAACGCACTGAAGAAGATCGCCAAAAACTACTGGTATCTCATCGTTGTTGGGTTGGTGATCGGAGTCGCCCTTCTGGTGGGACTGATCCTGTCCATACGGACCATCGTTCGACGTACGCGTAACCCCCGGTCGTATCCGTCATGACCGCGACCCCGTCCCGGCGGTACCCGAGCTGGCTTCATCGAGCTTCACGGGGTGATCGGGGTCGGGTGGCGACGACCAGACATCGGACGGTTGCGTGGATCCTGGTCGTGCTCGGTGGGGTCGGGCTTCTGGTGACTGGGGCGGTCGTCGCCTATCCCCGCCATCATGGGTGTCCGATGGCCGCCGATGCCATCGGACGCTTCATCCAGATTCCCGGTGGCGGCCTACCGAGGGAAACCCGATCTGAACTTCCCGGGAATCGGGCTGCACCGAACGCCTTCGTCTCATCGTTTTTCATTCAGCTTCACGAGGTAACCAACGCGGAGTTCGCTTCCTTCGTAGAGGCGACGGGCTACATCACCGACGCCGAACGGAACGACGGCTCCGCCCGATTCGTCGAGACGATGACACCCGAAGACCTCAACTCGTGGTGGCGCTTGGACCCCGACGCGACGTGGAGGACGCCCGAGGGTGCGGGGAGCCATTTAGACGGCCGGGAACGACACCCCGTCGTGCACGTCAGCCTGAACGACGCGCGCGCCTACGCCGCATGGGCAGGCGGAAGAATCCCAACCGAAGCCGAGTGGGAGTACGCAGCGAGCATCGGCCTCCCCGACGGTCGTGACCAGGAATCGGGCGCTAGAAGCCCCAATGGTCGGCCCCTCGCGAACATCTGGGAGGGTCCTTTCCCGACGATGAACACCGCGACGGATGGCTTCGTGGGCATCGCACCCGTCGGCTGCTATCCCGCGAGTCGGATCGGAACCCACGACATGATCGGAAACGTATGGGAATGGACCGAAAGCCGCATCGATCAGGAAAGTTCCCGCTTCCTGATCAAAGGGGGCTCCTTCCTGTGCAGCGATAGCTTCTGTCGACGGTACCGACCGGCGGCACGAGAAAGCTTCGAAGCGGATTTCAGCGCCGAACACGTCGGATTTCGGCTGGTCCGCGACCCCTAGTCTCGGGCGTCGCGGCGGTCAGCGGCCGCAACCGCCGCGGCTGGCGTGGGCGAGAAAAGGCTCCGTTCGGGGGCTGATGTTCCCCGCCTGGTCCATGGCGAGGACGGCGACCCAGATGTCGCCGCCCTTGCGGCTGAGCCGGCTTGGGACGATGACGGCCTCCACGTCGGCGGCGGAGCCGTCTTCGGCGGAACGGACCTGCGAAAGATGGACCTCCGCGAGACCCGTCGATTGGGTCTCTTCCGCCGAACGGCCGGAGAAGACCGCGTAGCTGATCCGGTCCGGAGGCGCGAGATCGTCGACGGCCGGCTCCTCCAGCTCGATGACGATCGAGACGAAGGGGCCGTTCCCGCAGCTGTTCCTATCGAGCACCTCGCAGCCATCGTCGTTTTCCGTGCTCTCTCCGGATGGAGAGCCTGCCGGAGAGCCTGTCCTACTCGGCGGCCGGGGGGCTGACGTCGGTCGTGCAGAAACCTTCCAGGCCGTCGAAGTGGCCGAAGCGGGCTGCCAGGACGAACTCCCGAAGGGTGTCGGCGCCGCTCGCGGGGGGGATGTACAGAACCGGGTTGCCCTGGTCGTCGAAGATGGGCTCACCATCGAGGCCCCGCAGATCCGAGAGGGACTGGGTTGCCAGGTCGTCGAAATCGATGGGGTCGACCCCGTCGTAGACGGCGGCGAAGGGCTCGAGGCGGAGCGCGGAATCCTCGGCGAAGGAATCGAAGAACAGGTGGGTCAGGTGCCAGGTGACCTCGACCTCGGCGATGCCGTTGACCGGCACCACGATACCTTCCGTCCCGTCCCGACCGGACTCGCACCGGAAGTAGCGGGCGGTGACCGGGAAGCCGAGCTCGAAGGGGAACTCGTCGCCATCCGGGGAGGTGATGGTTCCGGAGATGAACAGGGAAAGACCCTCGTCCACCATCCGCTCGACCAGGTCCGGGTCGATCTCATTCGCCAGCCGGACCCCGGCCGGGGGCGGCGCGGTCGTGAAGCCGACCTCGTTCCAGCGCTGGGCCGGCACCCCGTCGAAGGCGAACACCTGGGCCCGGTCCGGAACGAGCTCGACGAGAACCGGCTCGGCGACGAGGCCCGCGTCCCCGCCCTGCCGGGTGGCCGCGGTGAAATCTTCGAGCTCGAGGACGACGTGGTCGAAGCGGGCGGAGAAGCCGTCGGCCGTGGCGGTCGCCGGGATGCCCGTGCGGGCCTCTTCCAGCGCGAAGGCGTCGACCACGATGCGACCGTCTCCCCCGTCCCCGCAGGCGGCCCCGATCACGGCCAGGCCGACCGCTAGTACCCCTGTCCGGAAGTTCGGTCCGGGAACCCGACGAGGACCGGGCGCCGCTCGCAAGGCGCGGCGACGAGGAAGGGCTGAACGCCCTTTCGAGGAGGCGCAACGCCGCGAGCGGCGTTCGGGACCGGCGCAAACCCGGTTCGAAGTTCCGGGCAGGGGTACCAGGGAAAGGGACGAAACGCGTCGGCGACGCTCGGGTCGGTGAACGACCGAGCTGGTCCGCGACGGTCTGATCCGCATCATTCCTCCTCCGGAAAGGTCTCGACGGAGGCCGCAGAGGTGCCCTCCCCGACCTCGTCTTGGATCGCCCCTGGCGCCACCACCCGCACCTCCCATCCCCGGGGGTCGCGCATGCCCAGATACCAGGCGTTGTGGAGCTGGGAGGGCTCGTCGACGAAGAGGACGTCGTCCGGGTCGCCCCGGTCCACGTTCCCCTCGGCATCGCCGAGCAGGGCGTCGAAGCGCATCTGGCGCACCCAGAGGCGGGGGTCGACCGCGATCTCGATCCGCGCGCCCTCGACGAGCTCTCCCCCCGCCACCGGCAACGCTTCGACCCGCCGGGCGATGCGGTCGTCGGGCACCGTGTGCTTCAGCACGGCCTCGAAGCGCACCATCCGCTCACCGGCTCCTTCGTCGCGACGAGCCACCCCTCGAAGGAGAGCATGGCCTCCTCGGGTGGGGCCGTCGGGACCGGCCCGTTCGAAGCGCGCTTCGTCGAAGACGACGTTGGCGATGTCGACGGGCCCCGCTTCGGCGACGGTGGTGCCAAGCAGGCGCTGCTGCGGGTCGAGAAGGTCCACCGGGACCTGGTCGAGGAGCTCCGCCACCACCCGGGCGCCCCCGGTGTTGTCGTCCCCCGCGTGGGCGAGGGCGCGGCCCGGACGGAGCAGCGCCCCGATGCCTCGCGCCGAGAACTGCGGCGGCGCAAAGGCGTAGACCGGGCCGACCAACAGCGTCGCCTCGGTGAGCTCCACCTGCCAGGGTTCCGGCCCGACCGTCTCGACGACGACGGGCGCGGCGGGCACCTCGCCCCGGATCGCCCAGGAGATTTCGACCAGATCGCCACCGGTTCCGGGGAGGGCACAGCCCCCGAAGGCCCCCCACCCGAGGAGGAGCACCCCGGTGGTCGCCGTGAGCCATCGTGGCATCCGGGACTTCATGGCCGGACTGTGGCGCCATGGGGATGCAAATGCAATCGAGTTGCGACTACCGCTGCCGTTCCGGCCGGAGGTCGGCGACGTCGAGGTGCACCGCCAGGGTCAATAGAAAGGTGCGGGGCGGGCCCGCAGCGAAATGGCGGGCGGCCATCATCGAGGGGGGTAGCTCCGGGTCCCGGAAGTTCGAGACGTAGTTGAGCTCGACCGGGCGAAAGCGGGTGTCGAACAGGTTCTGGATGGCGACGGAGGCCTCGAGCCAGCGCCAGCGCGCGCTGAGCGCCGTATCGACCAGGGTGAAGGGGTCGGCCACCTCGTTCAGGGGCAGGGGGCGGGGGCCGACGTACTGCACGCCGAGGGCGGCGCTCAAAATCAGCGTCTCCCGCCGAACGGGGACGGGCAGATTCCCGGCAGCGTCGAGGCGAAAGACCCAGCTCGGGATGAACGGAAGTCGGGGCCCGGGGAAGAGCTCCAGGGTCCCGGCGTTGTCCGGCTGGAGGTGAGCCCGGGTGTAGGTGACGCTGGCGAGCACGTCGACGAAGGTCCGATAGCGCGCCCGCGCCTGGCCCAAGACGCCGCTTCGTATGGAGGGTCCAAGCACCGAGTTTCGACCCGCCGTGGGATTGAAGACGAGATCCTGGGAGACCTGAGTGGTGAAGGCGGACGCCCTGCCTTCGAGCCGCCAGCTCGGAAGCAGCGTCACCGAGTCGTAGGCCAGCCCGGCCTCGATGGCGGTGATCCGGGCGAAGGGGGCGAGCTCGGCCTCGGACAGGGCGGCCGCATCGCTCGACCGCGCCCCGAGGCCGGCGGCGACCACGAGGTCGAGGTCGTCGACGAGACGGGCCCGAAGGGTGCCCCGGGGCGAGGCGGCAAACCCCGATGCGGAGAAGGAGCTCCGGGAAAGTCGCGCCCCCACCTCGTCCTCCTCCGGGAAGTTCCGGTCCGTGACGTCGAACCCGAAGTAGTCGATGCGCACCCCGCCGATGACGCTGAGCCAGTCCAGGAGACGCAGGTCGGCGCGGAGGTAGCCGCCCACCACCGTCTCCCGAACCAGCCGGTCGAACTCGGTGCGGTAGGGGATCGCCCGGGCGTCCCGGCGTCGGTCGGCGATGGTGGTGGCGTCGTCGAAGCGCAGCTGGATGCCGAGCTCGACGTTCTGGGGGTGGCCCAGGAAATGGCCGCCCACCCGGTAGCGCCCGCGGGCGCCGATCGTGCCCACCTGGTATTGCTGGTCGAGGTTGTCGCCACGCTGGGGGCCGCCGTCGGTGCGGGGGTCGGTGACGAAGCCGGTGAAGTTCTCCTGGATCCGCAGGGACCGGAGTCGGCCGAAGGCGGTGAGCTCGAAGAGCTGGTTGCCCTCCGCCCGACGCAGCCTTCCCACCAGCCCCGCCTGGGAGGTGCTGCCCCCCTGGTTCGGGTCGTAGAGGCAGAAGAACTGAGCATCGAAGCTCGAGCCGCAGCCGGGGACCTGGCGGCGGGCGACGTCGTCGGCCCGGAGCACCCCGGCGCTGCGCCAGGTGCCGGTGCCGCCGAAGGCCAGCAGGCTGTACCGAAAGGGCCCCGCCTCGTCTTCGAAGCGCGCCATCGCCGAGCCGTTCCGGAAGCTTCGGTTCGGGCCGAAGCCATCCCCCTCGTTGTAGGCGACGGCGGCGAAGGTGCCGTCGGCGGCGCCCTCGGGACCCCACCAAGCGGCGAGCCGCATCTCTCCGAAGCGGCCGTAGCCGAAGGACGCGTGGAGGCCCCGTTCCGGCACCGCCAGCCGGTACTCGGCCGTGCCGGCGATGGCGAAGTCCCCCTGAACCGGGTCGAAGGGGCCCATGACGAGCCGGAGTCCCTCCACGACCTGGGGGATCACGAACAGGGGGTCGACGTACCCGTGGCCGTGGGCGTTCGAGATCTCGTTGATCGGCATCCCGTCGACCAGGACCTCCAGGTCTTCTCCTTCGCCGGCGTCGAAGCCCCGGAGGAACATCCCCATCGCGTGTCCCTCCGTTGCGGGCTGGGTCAGCAGCACGCCGGGGACCAGGGTCAGCATCGACTGGGCACCGGTTCGGGGGACCCGCCGGAGCTCCCCGACCTCGATGTCGAAGTCGCTCACCGCGACCGCTGGCCGATCCACCACCGGCGCCTCCCGTTCCCCGGTGGCGGAGAAGCCGTCGTCCTCGACCCCGCCGCCTTCCGATGCGCCCCCGACCTTCCCGGCATCGTCCCTTGGAACCGCCCCAGGGGATCCCGGGTCCTTTCCTGAGGCTTCCTCGGTCGAGGGCGGCGCAGCGTCCGGAGCGCCGGCCGGGGTCTCGGCGGGGAGCTCGACGACGAAGCGGATCCGGGCTGGCACGGGAACGCCGTCGACCCGGGCGGGGCGAAAGCGCAGCCCCTGGGCGTAGGT
>DAPKRP010000579.1:0-4194 GCA_031800515.1 Polyangiaceae bacterium LLY-WYZ-14_1
CGACCTGGGCCGCGGTCGGCGCCGGCACCCCGAGCGCCCCGGCGAGCACGCCGGCGAGGGCGAGCACGACGAGGGGCCGCCCGGCGCTCGGGAGCCTCCTCGTCGTCACCCTGGCCCCCCGGCGGCGGGCCAGGACGCACCCATCGGGCCGGCGCCGGGGGGGAACGTTCCGGTCCCGTCGCGGGTGGGCCGACCTCAAGGGGCGCCCTCGTCCCCCGGCGCCTCCCCGGTCGGCGTCCCCCGCCCTTCGGTCGTCGCATCATCCGCGACGGGCCCTGGGGCGTTCTCCCCCTCGCCACCGTTCCCGTTCCTCCCGGGGTCCGCGGCGGTCGGCCGCAGGCCCAGGGCCCGCTCGAAGGTCTGCCGCAGGCGGGGGGGCGGCTGGCCGCGCTGCCGACGGAGGCGCAGCTCCCCGCCGGTGCCCTCGGCTGGTTCCTCGTCCCGCCGCCAGGCCTCCGGGGGGACGCCGGCGGCGAGAAGCCGCTCCCAGGCGAAGCGCAGGCGGGCTCGAGCCAGCACCATCTCCCGGGCCTGGGCGACCAGGTCCGCCTGCAGGGCCCGAGCGCGGGCCCTCCGTTCGATCTGCGCCCGCTCCTTCGGGGTCCGCCGTCCGTCGACCCGGGGGGGCTCCGCCGGCCCGAGGTCCGCGGAGATGGCGTGGTGGTCCGCCGAGGTGCGCGCCTGACGTTCCCGGACCTCCTCGACCCGGGCGACCGCGTCGGCGAAGGCGAGCTCGACGACCTGTTCCCAGGGCGGGCCGTCGGCCGCATCCCCCGTCGCCAGCCCGCCGGCATCCCCACGGCCGGGAAGGACGCGGGAGCCGGCCCCGGGGGTCAGCTCCTGGGGGGGCCCGCCGGGCGCGGCGTCCTCTCCGGCCAGCTCGAGGCGAGCGCGCCCCGACCGCACCTGCACCGTCGTCGTCCCCGCCCGGGGGCCCGGTCCCGCCACCTCGAGGGACGCTCGTCCCGGAGAGGCGAGGCTGAGCGTCGCGGTGGGACCGGCGAGGCGGAGGTCGGGGCGGCGACGGCTGGGACCCGCCGGAGGAACCGAGGCGACCGCCGACCCCTCCGCCACCACGATGGTCAGGGCCCGGGGATCCCCGTCGGAGGCGATCAGTCCGGAAAACGGCCCGTCGAGCGCGACCCGGGGGCCCCGCGGGTGGTCGAGGACGAGCCGCCCCCCGGGCACCAGGGCCACGGGCTCGATGCCGGTGACGAGCCGTCCCTCGACGAGCACCGGAAAGCCGCCGGGCGGGCCCGTCCGTTCCGCCACCCGCCAGGCGCCGGCGTCCTCCGGGGGAGCCGCGGTCGGCTCCGCCGGGCCGTCCCCCCGGGCGCTCCCCGGGGCGGGCTCCCGGGACGGCGCCGGCGCGGCGGCCCGCCGCGGGGAGGACGCCTCCCCGTCGCAACGGCAGCCGGCGCCCGCGCCGAGCAGGGCGACGGTGCCGAGGACGGTGGCGAGGCGACCCGCCGGAGACCCGGGGACCGCTGCCCGCGCCGGGAAACGCCTGCGGGGCGCGCCGCTCAACGCGCCGGCTCGCCGCCGCCGTCGGGGGGGGCGACCGGCGGCATACCGAGGGGCAGGTCGACGGGGACGTCTTCCCCGAGGAGGGTGCGGGCAGCGCCGAGCTCCCGGGAGGTCACCCGCAACCGCTCGGTGAGCTCGCCGAGGAACGCCCACAGCAGCTTGACCGCGACGTCATGGTCTTCCCGGAGAAGGGTGAAGAACTCTCGACGGCGGAAGACGAGCAGCTGGGCTTCCGAGTCGGCGGTGACGCTCGCGGTGCGGGGGACCTGGTTGATCAGGGCCATCTCGCCGAAATGCTCCCCCTGGGTGAGGGTTCGGAGGGCGGTCTCACCGCTGTGCACCTTCACCGCCCCCTCCAGCACGATGAACATCTCCTCTCCGTCCTCGCCTTCGTGGACGACGGGGGACCCCGGCGCATAGGAGCGCACCGCCGTCAGATTGAGCAGCCGAACGAGCTGCTGGTAGGTGAGGCTCCGGAACATCGGCATCCCGTGGAGCACCTCCATCTTGAGGTGGACCTCCCGCGCCAGGCGGTCGATGCCGGACTCCGGGTCCGGGACACGGACGAAGACCGCGGTGATGTTGTCCTTTCCGCCCCGGTCGTTCGCCAGCTCGATGAGCCGGCCGACGATGTCTTCTTCCCCGGTCTCGTCGACCAGCCCGAGGAGCTCGCTCTCTTCGAGGTACCCGTGGAGGCCGTCGCTGCAGAGGAGGAAGCGGTCGCCGGCGAGGACGTCGAAGTGGAGGGTGTCGACCTCGACGTCCTCGTAGACGCCCACGGCCCGGGTGACCGCGTTCTTGTGGTCGAGCTTTTCGATCTGGTCCCGGGTCAGACGCCCCCGCTTGAGCAGTTCGTTGAGCAGCGAGTGATCTTCCGTCAGCTGATGGACGGTGCCGCGCCGGACCATGTAGATGCGGGCATCCCCGACGTGGGCGATGAAGCCCCGGTCCCCGATGACGAGCAGCACGTCGAGGGTCGTGCCCATCCCCCGTTTGGTCTCGTCCCGGACCCCCTCTTCGTGGACGGCGCGGCAGGCCTGGCGAACGGCCTGCTCCAGGATTCGAGAGATCAGGTCGGGGTCCGTTTCCCGCCCCTGCTCGTAGGCGGTCAGCTGCTCCCGGCGTTCCGCCAGGTACTCCCGCACCGTGTGGCTGGCGAGCTGGCTCGCCACCTCGCCGGCGGCGTGGCCCCCCATCCCGTCCGCCACGACGAATAGGTTCAGGCGCTTGTCGACGAGAAAGGCGTCTTCGTTGTGGTCCCGGACCCGCCCCACATCCGTGGCGGGCCAGAAACGAAGCCCATTCGCGGCGGCCATGGTGGGAGTCGACTACTACGGCCCCCCGGGGGGGTCAACGCGGCGCATCATCGTTGGCCGCTGGCCTCCGACCTCGGAGCGCGGCGAAGGCGGTCCGCTCTGCGGCCTACGGGTCGAGGGGCGCGGTGGGTCGGTCGGCGAGGAGGATGCGGTAGTCCCCGCGCCTCGTGTCGACGGCGAACTCGTCATCCGACACGTAGATCGGGACCCCGGACAACTGGGGCCGCATCTCCGGGGTCACGGTGATCTCGGCCACCGTCCGACGGTCCAGCCGGTAGGCGCGGAACACCGTCGGATCGCTGCGGGAGACCGTCACCAGGGTGTGCTCCGCCGCACGGGCGGCGCGGAGGTCCGAGGTCTGCACCAGGTGCTCTGGCGACCAGGCGGCCGGGTCCGGGTCGTAGCGGCCGGTGTAGAAGTCCACGGTCCCCGTCTCCGGGTCGGTCGCGATCATCCAGAGCGCCCAGTCCCCGTCGCTCCAGAAGAACGCGACGGACTGGTCGGGAAAGGGGTCCAGGGCCTCCCGGCTCTCGAGGTCGGCGCCCCGGGCGCGCCAGAGGGTGCCTTGGCCCTCCGCCGCCTGGATCCAATAGATGAACGGCCCGACCGCCGTGGCGGCCAGGGGCGTTCCCTCGAGCTCGGTCCCGAACCCGGACAGGGTCACCTCCTGTCCCGCCTCGTCGAAGGTCACGATGGCCGTCGCCGGCGTCCGGGTCACCACGATGGCTTCCTCCGATGCCGCCACGTCGGTCCCGAAATCGATACCCCGCGGCCGCAGGGAACCAATCAGCTCCCATCGCCCGGGTGGACCGTCGAGCGGCACCCGGTAGAAGCGCTGTCGTTGAATCTCTCGGTATCCGATAACGGAGGAAAGGACGGCCGTCTCATCCGCGACGGTGCCTTCGATGATGGAGCATATTTCTCCGTTTCTCCAGGACGCGGAAGGCGTATCCCGCAGCACCTCTCGAGGCGGCCCGCCGATGCGCGCCAAGCTGACCACACGGGGCTGCTCCGTGATGTCGATCCCGGCGACGGCTTCTGCCAAGAAGCCGAACGTATCGGATCCTGCTCGGGCGCCGTCCTCGACCAGGATCTGGCCCCGGTCGGGCGGCGGCTCGAGCCGCAGACAGCCGTTCACGTCGGTACATGGAACCCACGAGTGAATCCCATATCCCGACGTCTCCGGGGCGGTCGAACGCTCGACGACGCAGCCGTCCTCGAAGCCGTCGACCAGCGCCCAGGGCGCTGCCTCGCCCCCACCGTCCCTCGGCGCGCCACCATCCCCCGTCTCCCCCGACGCATCCGCGAGCGGGCCCCCATCCGTTTCCACATCCGGCCTCCCCGCATCACC
>DAPKRP010000580.1:0-5086 GCA_031800515.1 Polyangiaceae bacterium LLY-WYZ-14_1
CTGGCCCAGGGCCTCCTGAGCCGGCTTCCCCAGGGCGGGGCCATCCGCGAGCTTCTCGGCATGAACCCGCCGGGGAGCCAAGGAGCCTCCAACCGATGACCCTCGAGCGTATCTCCGAGCCCCACGCCCCCGGCCTAGCCAGCCGGACCGAGGCGACGCCTATCCTGGACCCGCAGCGGGTGCGACGGGACTTCCCGGCCCTCCGGCAAGAGGTGCATGGCCAACCCCTGGTCTACCTGGACAGCGCAGCGACGGCCCTGAAGCCCCAGCCGGTGATCGACGCGGTGGTGAAGGCCTATGCGGAGGACTCGGCGAACATCCACCGGGCGGTCCACACCCTGAGCCAGCGGGCCACCCAGGGGTACGAAGCGGCCCGGGGCAAAGCCCAGCGCTTCCTCGGCGCCTCGGACCCGTCGGAGATCGTCTTCGTCCGGGGCTGTACGGAAGGCATCAATCTGGTCGCCCAGGGTTGGGCGCGCCCCCGACTTCAGGAGGGCGACGAGATCCTGATCAGCGGCCTCGAGCACCACTCGAACATCGTCCCCTGGCAGATGGTCTGCCGGCAGACGGGGGCCAAGCTGGTGGTCGTCCCGATCACGGACACGGGGGAGGTCCCCGTGGAAGCCTTCGCCGCCCGGCTCAGTCCCCGGACGAAGCTCGTCGCCCTGAGCCACGTGTCGAACGCCCTCGGCACGCTCCTGCCGGTGGAAGAGATGATTCGCCTCGCCCGGAGGGAGCGCGGGATCCCCGTGCTCCTCGATGGGGCGCAGGCGGCCCCCCACATGCCCGTCGACGTCGGCGCCCTCGGCTGCGACTTCTACACCTTCAGCGGGCACAAGCTCTACGGACCCACCGGGGTCGGCGTGCTCTACGCGCGGCGGCCGCTCCTCGACGAGATGGACCCCTACCAGGGAGGGGGCGACATGATCCGCAGCGTCACCTTCGAAGAGACGGAATACGCGGACCCACCGGCGAAGTTCGAAGCGGGGACCCCCCACATCGCCGGTGCCATCGCCCTCGGAGCGGCGATCGACTACGTCGAGGGCCTCGGGCGAGAGGCCCTCGCCGCCGCGGAACAGGAGCTGCTTCGCTACGGAACCGACCTGCTCACCAGCATTCCGGGGATCACCCTGGTCGGGACCGCCCCGGAAAAGGTCGGCGTGCTGTCCTTCGTCACCGACTTCGCCCACCCCCACGACATCGGCACCATCGTCGACGCCGAAGGGGTCGCGATCCGAACCGGACACCACTGCGCCCAGCCGGTGATGGACCGCTTCGACGTGCCGGCGACGGCCCGGGCCTCCCTGGGCATGTTCAACACTCGCGAGGACCTCGATGCCCTGGGGCGTGCCCTCGGGAAGGTCCGGGAGATGTTCGCCTGATGTCCATCGACGCCGCCGAGCTCCGAGAGCTCTACCAGGAAGTCATCTTGGACCACGGGAAGAACCCCCGGAACTTCCGGTTCCCGGACCCGTCGAACCGAGCCGCGAAGGGTCACAACCCCCTCTGCGGAGATCGGCTGCAGGTGCAGCTCTTCGTCGACCCGGAAGGACGCATCGTCGACGTGGGGTTCGAAGGCAAGGGTTGCGCGATCAGCACGGCGAGCGCGTCGGTGATGACGGAAGCGGTGCTGGGAAAAACCATCGACGAAGCCCGGACGATGTTCGCCTCCTTCCGGGAGATGGTCACCGGTGGCGCGGCCCCCGCGGACCTCGATGAGCTCGACCGGCTGGCCGTCTTCAAGGGCGTCGCCGAGTTCCCGATGCGGGTCAAATGCGCCACGCTGGCCTGGCACACCCTGGATGCTGCCCTCGACGCCGAGGACGCGGCCCCGGGGAAGGCGACGACGGAGTGACGCACCGATGACGACGCACCCCGGCGATCAAAGCGACATCGAGCACCTGAAGGTCCACAAGATCGGACCCCGGGACACCCAGGACCGTCTGCGGCTCCCGCAGATCGGGCCCACCGGCCTGCCGATGAATCCCCGCCCGGCGGACGAGATCGACGAGGCCTATGGCGGATCCGGCACCACCGAAGGAACGGTGCCTCGGGTCGAACCGGGGGAGCTGCGGGATCGGATCGTCGCGGCCCTGAAGACGGTCCACGACCCGGAGATCCCGGTCAACATCTACGACCTCGGGCTGATCTATGGCTTCGACGTCGAGCCCGACGGTCGGGTGGAGCTCGAGATGACCCTGACCGCCCCCGCCTGCCCGGTGGCCGGACAGCTGGTTCAGGAGGTCGCGGACAAGGTCGGCCAGGTGGATGGAGTGGCCGTCTCCCACGTCCGCCTCACCTGGGACCCGCCTTGGACCAAAGACCGGATGACGGAAGAAGCGATGCTCGAGCTCGGCCTGCTCTGAGCGTCAGCGGGCGGCGAGCTCTTCCGACGGGGTGAAGGCGTCCAGGGCGTCCAGGAAGGCGTCGGAGAAAGACGCCAGATCATCGGGCTTCCGGGAGGTGATGAGGTGGCCATCCACCACGACTTCCTGGTCGACGACCTCCGCCCCGGCGTTGACGAGGTCGGTGCGAACCGACGGCCAGGAGGTCAGACGGCGCCCGTCGACCACGCCGGCTTCGATGAGCAACTGGGGCCCATGGCAGACCGCAGCGATGGGACGCTTCAGGTCGTCGAAGGCGCGGACGAAAGCGACCATCTCCGGGTCGACGCGGAGCCGATCCGGGGAAAAGCCTCCCGGGATCAAGAGTCCGACGTATCGTTCGGGCAGCCGGTCCCCGACCGCCGCGTCGGTTGCGACCTTCGATTCCCCGCGCTTTCCCTCGAGGGGCTGGTCGCCCTTCGAACCGAGGATCTCGACCGGGTGCCCCGCCTCCCGAAGCCGGGCGAGGGGCTGGGTGAGCTCGACGTCTTCGTAGTCGGGGCCCAGGAGGACGGCCACCCCGACCGGGGTCATGGCGTCCGGCGGCAGGGGCTCGCCGACGATGCTGGGCTCGATGACGTCCGCCTGGGCGTCGATCTCCCCCGCCGCGGCGATGGTCGCCTGCGCCGCCTGGTAGTCAAGGCGGTCCCGTTCGCCGGTGGCGTGCTCCCCGCTGGTGAGGTCGCGAACCGCGTCCTTCCCGATCTCTTCCGCCATCGGGACGTCGGCGTGGGCGCTCCGCACCCGGTGCCGGGGGTCGTCCGGGTCGACATCCTCTTCGAGGGCGTCTTCCTGCGCCCGCTTTTCGATCTCTTCCGCGATGGGGGTCGTCTGCTTCTTTCCGGGCATTGGCCGGGACCTGGACCCGCGGGGACCCACGTCAAGCGACCGCGGCCCGCGTTGACGGCGTCCCCGCGGAGGCTAGCGGGCGGGCATGACGCGATCGACAGACGCACGGATGCTTTCCAGGGTCTCCGCCACCCTGCTCGTCCTCGGCGGCGGCAGCGCCCTCGGCGCCTGTGACCTCATGGATGCCGACGACCCGCCCCCCGTCGAACGGGCGGAGGAACGGGCGGAGCAGCGGGCCGAGGAACGGGCGGCCCGCCGCGGGGAAGGGCCGATCGACCAGGAGCTGAGCGGCGAGCTCGCCGAGGAACGGGCCGAGCTTGCCGCCGAGGCGGCCCAGCAGAAGCCCGAGAACCTGATCGACGAGCCGGCGACCACCGCGGCCGAGAAGTACGACCGGGACGGCGATCCGCTGCCGGACGCCCCCGCTCAGATCACCGAGACGCCGGCGTCGGACGAGACGGAGGACGAGCCCGACCCGTCTTCGACCGACGGCCAGGACGGCGAAGACGCCGAACGATGAGAGGGTGTCGATTCCTCAACACCCTGTGAATCAACGCCCGGCGTGGTCCGGCGGGGGAAAGGCCAGGAGCTGGTGCGGCTGCAGGCCGAGATCGAGGCGACCGGTGGTCTGAAAAGTGGCTGGATCGATGAAGGTCACGACACCGGTCTCCCGGTGGGCGGCGATCAGCCGGGTGCGCCCCATGGTCAGGGTCACCGGCACGGCGGCCCCCGGGTCGTCGGGCGCTCCGGCGACGCGGACGCCGCGCCCGGTCGGGCCTTCTACCGGGTCCGCCTCGAGGAGGCTGCCGTCGGCGAGGAGCACGGCGAGGCGCCGCGGAGCGACGAAGGCCAGGTCGACGATGTCGATGCTGAGGTCGACCCGGGTGACCTCCGCGGGCGTGACCCGCAGCAGGACCGAGTCCCCGTAGGTCGCCACCAGGGGGAAACCCGCCGGGTCCGCCTGCAGGCCGGTGATGCGGGCGTCGCCCTGGAGGAAGGGCACGGCCAGGGCGGTGCCGTCGACCTCCCCGTCCCCCTCGCCCCGCTGGAACAGGAAGACGACATCCCGGCAGGCGACGGCCAGCACTCCGTCCCCGGTCTCGGCGACCGCGCCCGGCCCGTCGCAGCCTTCGAACCGCTGGCGTGGGCGGGGAGGCGGCGGACCGTCGGGAAGGGGCGAGCGCGGCCAGAGGTCCAGGCTCGGGGGCTCCCCATCGCCGGCCGGATGGCTCACCAGCAGCGTCTCGCCGAAGGGGATGGCGAGACCCCGCTCGTGGGGCTGGCGAAGCCCGAGGCGTTCGACGTCGCTGCCGACGGGGGCGCCCGCGTCATCGTCGTCGTCGTCGTGGCCAGGCAAAAGGCTCGGATCGGTCCACCAGTGAACCGCGCCATCCTCGGGAAAGAAGGCGGCGGCCACGCCGCCCCGGACGTCGACGCGGGGCACGCCGGCCCCCGTCGACACGGTGGGGAGCAGCACCGCGGGCGCCGTGGCGTCGTCGTCGTCGCGGTTCGGCCGGCCTGGGCGCAGCAACCGCACCGCCCCGATGGTGGTCAGGTAGGCCGCGTCGCCTCCGGCGCCCCGGACGAGCCCTCGGACGACGAGGGCATCGTCCGCATCGGCCACCGGCACGGGCCCCCGGGTCGCCAGGTCGAACACCGCCAGACGTCCCCCGGTGTCCACGACCACCAGCCGGCCCGGGCCGAGGGACGGCGCCGGAGGGGGCGGATCCGGCGGGTCGGATCGGTCCTCCCGGTCGCAGGCCGCCAGCGCGACGCCGCCGTGCAGGAGGCAGAGGGCCAGGGGAAGAAGACGCGGCGCCGGAAGCCGCCGGGGGGTCGGCGTGGGGGCCGAC
>DAPKRP010000581.1:0-2542 GCA_031800515.1 Polyangiaceae bacterium LLY-WYZ-14_1
GCTTGCCGTCGTAGCCGGCGAAGGCGCTCCGGGGTCGGGGCCCGCAATCCCCGCAGTCGGTTCCAAGGGGACAACCGTAGGGGCCCGGGTCCCCATCCTCGCAGGTGCCGTTGTCGGCGTGGCGGCAGAGGTTCGAGCAGACCGGCGCCCCGGCGGCGGACCCGTCGGCGGGGGCGCCGGCGCCCGCGGTGGCCTGGGTCGTCCCGGCGCTCCCGTCGCTCGACGCGGGCTCGCCGCCTGCGGAGGCGCTGCCGGTGCCGTCGGAGGCGGAGGACGTCCGACCGCCCATCTGCAGGTCGCAGCCGGACCCGACGACGCCGACGAAGACGACGACGCCGCCGAGGAATACGGCCCGGATCGGCCCCGGGGCGGGAAGCCCCGGGACGCAACCGCCGTCGCCGAAGGAGCTCGCGCGCAGAGGGTTCACTCGGTCGCCTCGGGGGGCTCGAGGTCGCTCGCCGGGAAGCGGAAGCTACCCCGCCAGGAGCCGTAGTCCTTGGAGGTCACACCGTTCCGCGTCGTCCCGACGTACTGGTCCCGACCGTCGAGGTACTCGATCTCGACGACCCCGCCGTCGGCGAAGGCGATGAGCCCGGCGTGGACGGCGGCGGTGCAGATCGAGGAATCGCTCGAGTAGACGCCGGTGCCGTAGATCTGGGGATGCGCCTCGCCCTCACCGGGGCAGCGGAAACGCTTTCGCTCCCCCGGGTCGGCGTTGACCTCTTCCGCGCGTCGGGCCCAGGTCGCGGGGTAGACGGGACCTTCGCCGCCGGAGCTCGTGGACGGCGACCCTCCGGTCGATGAATCCGACCCGGATCCCAGGGAAAAGTCACAGGCGACCGTGAGGGCGGTCGAAACGATCAAACCAACGGCGAGAACAAGGCGATTCATCGGAGATCTCCAGACGGTTCAAAGGTGGGCAGGAGGGGGCGCACCGGATCGACGGGTGCTCGCCCTCGTCCTGGCCAGTCCGCGGGTGCCCGGGCCCCACAGCTCGGCCCCGGTGGTCGGCTTCCGCACATGTCGCTCGCCCAGTGCGGCGCCTGGAAGCGCGGCGATCACGGCGATCCCCCGGCCTGCGCGGCCTCGTGTCCTGGATCACGAAAACCGGCGACCGCCGCCGGAACGATAGGCAATTCACCCGTAGGGAATTGGATTTATGATCCGCATCGACAGCCCGGGGCTTCGGACGGGATGTGCGGTCTACTGGGACGACGGGGGCAAAGACCGGTCAGTCCACGATGGCGAAGGCGAAGCGGCCGTTCCGCTCGTAGGTCACGACCAGCGGTCGACGGCCTGGGGCCTCGCCGGAAGACGCCCCCCCGGGCGCGGGAGATTCCACCGCCCCGGATTCCCGCCCCACGGCGGCCTCCTGCTTTGCGGCGAGAAGACGCCGGAGCGCCGCGAGGTCGCCGACCTCGCGACCGTCGATGGCGTGGAGGATGTCGCCGGGTCGAAAGGGCCCGGTGGCGGCACCGGCGGCGACGACGACCCCGGTCGGCTCCCGGACGATGGGCAGCAGGCGACGGAGCTCCGGGGTGAGGTCCAGGGCGACGATGCCCAACCGTTCGACGGCGTTCGCCCGAGGATCCGCCAGGCCGGCCAGGCGGCCCGGGTCGTCCGGTCGTTCCACCACCGGGACGTCGACGGTGAGCTCGTCTCCACCCCGGCGCAGGACGAGGGACACCTCGTCCCCGGGCCTCCGCTGGTAGATGTTGACGTCGAGCTGCCGGGCGTTCTCCATGAGCTTCCCATCCATGGCGACCACGACGTCACCCGTCTCGAGGCCGGCGAGCTCACCAGGGCCGCCGGGATAGACGTCGGCGAGCACGACCCCCCACCGTTGCGGGAGCCCGAGCCCCTCCGCGAGGGCGGGGGTGATCGTCTGGGCGTGGACCCCGATCACCCCCCGGCGCACGCGGCCGTGCTCGGCGAGCTGTTCCACGATGGCCCGGGCGATGTTGCTCGGGGCGGCAAAGGCGAGGCCTTCGTTGCCGCCGGACTGACTGGCGATGAACGTGTTGATGCCGATGACCCGGCCCTGGGTGTCGACCAACGGCCCGCCGCTGCTCCCGGGATTGATGGCGGCGTCCGTCTGGATGTAGACCATCGGCGAATCCGGCTCGGTCTGCCGAGCCACCGCGCTCACCACGCCCAGGCTCACGCTACCTTCGAGCCCCAGGGGACTGCCGAAGGCCAGCACCAGGTCGCCGGGACGGACCCCGTCCGAGTCGGCGAGCTCGAGGGGCGTGAGCCCCCGCCGGGGCACCCGGAGAAGGGCGAGATCCGTCTCGAGGTCGAGCCCCACCAGGGTCGCCGGCAGCTCGTCCCCAGGCCGCGGCAGGATGGAACGGCGGGCCGGATGCTGCGGATTCTCCGGGCTCGGCAGGATGACCGAGAGGCGCGTGCCTCCGGTGACCACGTGGGCGTTGGTCAGGATGAGCCCGTCCGGGTCGACCACCACCCCGGAAGCGCTCCGCTGCTCCCGGGCGAGCAGACTGGTCGGGGTCGAGACGGGGCCGGGCACCGGGGCATACCCGGC
>DAPKRP010000582.1:0-3158 GCA_031800515.1 Polyangiaceae bacterium LLY-WYZ-14_1
GCATCTTCGGCCGTGTACGACTCAAGCGCTCGGTCCCGTGCCGCAAGGAGGAGCCGGGGCAGTTGGTCGAGACAATCTCGGAGCACCCGGGTGCCTCGTTCGACGTCGCGTCCGCGTGTCACCTGGTAGATGAGCCGAACCAAGATCGCGACGACGCCGGCTATAATCGTGTATACGCCAAAATAGACGAAGAGCGATGCGGGAGCAGCCTCTCCGTACCCGAGCAGATAGCCGCCCGCTTCCAGCACCACGCCGTCGCGTCGGACCAAGGGCTCGCCAGCCGAGCAGGGGCCGAGATCCTCGCCGCCGGGGGCAACGCCGCGGATGCCGCGGCGGCGACGATGCTGGCCCTCGGGGTGGTGAGCCCCGGGTCGAGTGGTCTGGGCGGGGGCGGCTTCGCCCTGTACTACCGGGCATCCGACGACTCCCTGTCCTTCGTCGACTTCCGGGAGACGGCCCCCGCCGCTTCGACCCCGGAGATGTTCGCGGATCCCCCGGAGAACGCCCCCCGGGGAAGCAAGCCAAGCCAATACGGAGGCCTGGCCACCGGGGTCCCCGGCGAGCCCGCCGGTATCGAAGCGCTCCTGGAGCGGTTCGGCTCCGGCGAGGTCTCCCGGGCGGAGGTCGCCGCACCGGCGATCCGTTATGCGGAAGACGGCTTCACCGTGCCTCCCTACCTCGCCCGCCTCTCCGGGTACTTCCAAGCGCAGATGAAGCAAGACCCGGTGATGCGCCGCTGGTTCGAGGACGGCGCCGACGCCTTCCGCCCGGGTCAGGTGCTTCGGAACCCAACCCTCGCCCAGACCCTGCGGCGGTTCGGCCGGGAAGGGGCCCGCCCCTTTTATCGGGGGAGCATCGCGGCCGAGATCGTGCGGGCGAATCGGGCGGCGGGGGGCCGCATGACCCGGGCGGACCTCGCCGGCTACCAGGTGGCCTTCCGGGAGCCCCTCGAGGGGCGCCGCCTGGGCCATCGAATCGCCACGGCACCCCCGCCGAGCGCGGGCGGCTACACGATCCTCGCCAGCCTCGCCCAGCTCGAGCGCTGGATCCCCGAGCGACAGCGGCGGATCGGCGGCGCGCCCTGGCTCCACGCCGTCGCCGAATCCTTCAAGGCGCCCTTCTGGGACCGGTCCGCCTACTTCGGCGACCCGGATCAGGTCGAGGTCCCCCTGGACCGCCTCCTCGCCGAGGATCGCCTGACCGCGATGGCGAAGGACTTTCATCCGACCCTGGCCATCCCGGCGGCGGGGCACCGCCACCCCCTCCCCGGGCTACCCCCCGGGACGGTCGATCCCCGGGAGGGACAGGGCACCTCCCACCTCTGCGTGATGGACGCCGAGGGCAACGTCGCCGCGGTCACCACGACCGTCAACCTCCCCTTCGGCGCCCGCTACACCGCCGCCGGGATGGTGATGAACGACGAGATGGATGATTTCGCGAGCGAGGTCGGGGAGCGGAATGCCTTTTCCCTCCCCGGTGGCGCCCCGAATCTGCCGGGTCCCGGCAAGCGCCCCGTGTCGAGCATGTCGCCGACCATCGTCTTCGGGGACGATGGCGCCCCGGTGCTCTGCGTCGGCGCCTCCGGCGGCAGCCGGATCATCACCGCGATCACCCAGACCATCTGGAACGTCCTGGCCCGGCAGCTGACCGTCGAAGACGTGCTGCAGGAGCCCCGGATCCATCACCAGGGGATCCCCGACGTGCTGCGGACGGAGGAGCTTCGCCCCCTACCCCCGGAGGTCCGGCGGGAGCTCATCGCCCGTGGACACACCCTGGAGGAAAGCCGGAACGTAGCGGTGATCCAGCTGCTCCATCGGGACCCGGCGGGTGGGATCGCCGCCGGGAGTGACCCTGCCAAGGGCGGCGTGCCCGCCGGTGACTAGTAACCGACGGAGCTCAGGTGCCGGCGAGCTGCTTTTCCCGGAGCCAGCGGTTGGTGAACTCGGCGGCGAGCTCGTAGGAGCGTTCGCTCTGCTGACGGATGATGTCTTCGATCTTCCCGCCGACGCCGAAGACCGAGACCTTGAAGTCCATCTCGCAGATCCGCTCGCAGCGTCCCTCCCCCCGAGGCTCGCACCAGAAGTCGCCGTGGATCTGGACCTTGTCCGAAAGCGAGGACGTTTTGACCTGAAAGCGGAAGTGCTTCGTCTCGGGGTCGAAGCGACCGTCCTCGACGTAGCTGAAGCCGTCTCCGGCGAGCTTCCGAAGGAAGCTCGGAAACTCCTGCTTCGGCGTTTGGCGGACCCGGCGCACCTTGCTGCCGTCCGGCCGATCTTCGAGACTGAGAATCTCGTAACCGGGGAACCCGAGAGCGTCCTCGTAGAGACGGCGGTTGTATTCCTCGTCGAAAAAGACCTTGTCCCAGAAGGTCTCGACGCTGCATTCGAAGACGTGGCGGAACGAGGCTTTGGCCATGGCCGGGACCTTACTAGCCGCTGAGGGCGAGCACCACGACGGTGATGTTGTCTTCTCCGCCCTCGAGGTTCGCCTTTCGGACGAGCTCCCGAGCCGCGGCATCGACGTCCGGTCCAGCGTCGAGAACGGTTCGTCGGATGAGCTCGTCGTCGACCATCCCGCTGAGACCATCGCTGCACAGCACGTAGACGTCCCCGGCCCGGGGGTCGGCGGAGAGCACGTCGATCTCGACCGAGTCCTGCATGCCCAGGGCGCGGGTGATCACGTTCCGGGGGAGCTCGTCCTTCTGCTCCTGGGTCATGTCGGGCATGAACCGGAGGTAGTCGTTCACCAGGGAGTGGTCTTCCGTGAGGAGCTCGATCTCGTCCTGGCGAATGCGGTAGCAGCGGCTGTCCCCCACGTGAGCGACGTAGGCCCGGGAGCGGTCCGTGCTGACCACCAACCCCACGACGGTGGTCCCCATCCCGTGGACCTCCGGATGCCGCAGGGACGATTCGTAGATCTTGCGGTTGGCGAGCTTGATCCCGGTCATCAACCGGTTTTCTTCGACGCTGCGTTTCGGGTCGAAGTGAAAGGGCCAGGTCGCGTCTTCCGACGCGGAGGCCTTGAAGAAGGACGCGATGGCCCCCGTCGCCATCTTGCTGGCCACGTCCCCCGCCCGGTGGCCCCCCATCCCATCGGCGACGACGAAGAGGTCGTACTCCGGGAGGATGCAGAAGCTGTCTTCGTTGTGCTCCCGCTGT
>DAPKRP010000583.1:0-10818 GCA_031800515.1 Polyangiaceae bacterium LLY-WYZ-14_1
ACGTCGATGCGTTCGCGCCGTTCCCGAAGGCCCTGGACGAAGGCGACCACGGAGTCCAGGTCGGCGAGGTCGAGGGGCGCCCCCACCACCGTCCCACCGCTCTCCCGGGCCAGGGCGACCGCCGCCTCCGGGAGCCCGCTTCGACAGGCGAGCAGCACCCGGCCCCCCCGCCGGGCGAGCTCCCGGGCGACGGCGCGGCCTAGGCCTCGGTTCCCCCCGGTCACCAGGACGGTCCGGCCATCGAGGCGGTCTGCCGGGTCGAGCCACGGGGTGGCGTCGACGGCGCCGCCCCGGAGCCGGTCCACCACGCCCGCGAGGGTGGCGGTGACCGCTCCATCCTGTCTCCAGCCGAGCTGCCGCATGTAGCCTCCCGTCCTCAGCCGCCGCCGCCGGCGCCGCCGGCCTTCTTCGCGATCTTCGCCCAGCTGTCCCGAAGGGCGATGGTCCGATTGAACACCAGCCGCTCGGGCGGAGCGGCGTCCTTCTCGTCGAGGACGAAGTAACCGAGGCGCTCGAACTGCACCGGCACGCCGGGCGCAGCGTCGACCAGGGAGGGCTCGAGCTTGGCACCGGGGAGCACTTCCAGACTGCTCGGGTGGAGATCCCGCAGGAAGCCGTCGTCGACCTCCTCCGGGTCGGCGGACCCGGGCTCCGCCGGGTCTCCGGCGGCGGGGTCGACGGGGTCCGCGCCTTCGTCCGGGTCGTCGGCGGTGCCACCCCGGCCCGGGAGCTCGGCGGCGAAGAGCCGGTCGTAGAGTCGGACTTCACCGTCGACGGCCGTCGCCGCGTCGACCCAATGGATGGTCCCCCGGACCTTCCGACCGTCGGAGGCGGTGCCACCGGGGGAGGTCGGATCCCAGGTGCAGCGGATCTCCTGCAGCTCGCCGGCATCGTCCCGCCGCACCTCCTGGACGGTGACGAGGGCGGCTCCCCGAAGCCGGACTTCCCTCCCCGGCCCGAGCCGGAACCACTTCTTCGGAGGATCCTCCAGGTAGTCGTCCCGTTCGACCCAGACCGTGCCGCCGAAGGGGACGGTGCGGCTGCCCCGGTCCGGATACTCCGGGTGCTCCGCCAGGGTGACCGGTTCGACCCGCCCATCTTCCCAGTTCGTGATGGTGAGCTTCACCGGCCGAAGGACCGCCATGCGCCGGGGGGCCCGGGCGTTCAGGTCCTCCCGGACCTCGTGCTCGAGGAGGCTGATGTCCACCATCGAATCTCGGGTCGAGACGCCGACCCGTTCGACGAAGGCGCGGATGCCCTCGGGGGTGAAGCCGCGGCGCCGGAGCCCGGACAGGGTGGGCATCCGGGGGTCGTCCCAGCCGTCGACGATGCCGCGTTCGACCATGAGCCGAAGGCGCCTCTTCGACAGCACGGTGTAGGTCAGCTGGAGCTTGGCGAACTCGATCTGCCGGGGCCGGGTCGGCGCCTCGAAGCCCAGGGCGTCGAGGAACCAGTCGTAGAGCCCCCGGTGATTGACGAACTCCAGGGTGCACAAGCTGTGGGTCACCCCTTCAATGGCGTCCGACTGGCCGTGGGCCCAGTCGTACATCGGGTAGATGTTCCAGCGGCTTCCGGTTCGGTGATGGGGCACCTTACGGATCCGGTACATCAGAGGGTCCCGGAGCTTGAGGTCCTTCGACCGCATGTCGATGCGGGCCCGGAGCACCGCCGCCCCTTCCTCGAGCTCCCCCTGCTTCATCGCTTCGAGCAGCCGCAGGCTCTCTTCCACCGGGCGGTCCCGATGCGGGCTTTCCACCCCGGGCTCGTGGAAGCTCCCCCGCCCCTTGCGGATCTCCTCCGGGGACTGGGTGTCGACGTAGGCCTTACCCTCTTCGACGAGGCGCACCGCCCAGTCGTAGAGCTGCTGGAAATAGTCCGACGCGAAGACCGGCTGGCCGCCGAAGTCCCCCCCGAGCCAGGCGACGTCCCGTTCGATGGAACGGACGAATTCGACGCTTTCCCGTTCCGGATTCGTGTCGTCGAAGCGCAGCCGGCAGCGACCGCCGAAGCGTTCCGCCAGCCCGAAGTTCAACACGATGGACTTGGCGTGTCCGATGTGGAGGTAGCCGTTGGGCTCGGGGGGGAACCGGGTGACGATGCCATCCGGGTGCCGCCCCTGATCGCGTTCTTCGGCGATCAGCTCGGCGATGAAGTTGCCCGGCCCCTCGCCTTGAGCCGCGGGCCCGCTTGCGTCGCGGTGGGAGGTCATGGTGCACCTATGACACGGCGACGCGGGGAACGGGCCCGCACCCGGCTCGCGCGATCCTGGTCTAGTCGTCGTCGCCGTTGCTGCGGTAGCCCGGCGGGCGCTTCCAGAAGGTGTTCTCCGTGTCGCCGCAGTTGGCGCGCACCAGGTTGCGCCGGAGCGCCAGGTAGTCGTCCATCGCCCCGCCCCAGGCGATCACGGCCCCCCGACAGGGACGCGCGTAGACCTTGCCCTCGATGAGGGCCCGGGCGTAGTCGATGACCTTCATCCACCGGTGGCGGTAGTGCCGCTCCCAGTCGAGCTCGGGGGGGAAACCATCCGGCCGGGTCCCCTCGAGGTCGAGGTTCACGAGCCAGCGGTGCCGCGTGGTGGTCGGCTCCCACATCTCGGAGACCACCCGGCTGGCCCGCCGCATGATCCCCATGAAGGTCTCGTTGTTCCGGCGGACGTTCCGCAGGACCTGGAAAATTCCTTGGCAGTCCCGCTCACCCTCCCAGCCCGCCTCGCTGACGCAGATGCGGGCCAGCACCAGGACGGTGGGGTCGACCCAAGAGGGGTCCGGGATGTTCTCGACCTCGGGCCTGCCATGTCGGTGCCGGCGCCGGAGGGGCTCCTCGAGCCGGCTAGGGACTTCCTGCACCCGGCTCGGGATCGGTCCAGCCGGAACGACCGAGGGGGCTGAGGTGGTCGATTCGACGACGGCCCCCTGAGCCACGGTGGTGTCCCCCGCCTCCGGGTCGACCGCCGGCGGGGGCGGTGGGGCATCCTCCCCGGGCGCCTGGCTCGCGACCGGGGGTGTCGATGCCCGCTCCGTCGGCGGGCCTCCTTTCGGCGGCCCGGACGCGACGGCCGAGTCCGCATCGGCGCCCTCGGGGGGCGGATCCGACGCGGCGGGTGGTGGAGGTTCGTCCCGGTCGTCGGAGGCACCGGCGGCGCCGGACGACGGGGAGGAACCGCCGGTCGTGCGCGCCGCGACGGCGGTCTGGCTTCGGGGTGCCCGGGTCCGGGGAGGCCCGCAGGCCGCCCCGAGCACGAGGGCCGAGGCCGCGACCGCCCAGCAGGGCGCGCGGAGGAACGACGACGGTGTGGGGATGTAGAGGTACGACATGAGCACACATCCTGTTGGAAGTGCGGGGCGAGTCTGACAGCCGTGGGATCGGCCACAAGCCGAATCCGGTCGTGGCCGTTGGCTCGCTCACGGCCCGCCGACGGCGGGCGAAACGGGGAGAGGAAAGGAAAGACGGCGACCGACACGCCCCCCCGGGGGACGACCTTCACCTCCGCCAAACCCTTAGAACTAGGCGCCTTCGCTGGTTTGGGAACCACCCCCTACGGCCGTATCGGATCCCAAGGGGCAGGAGCCCCGGGCGACGCATGCCGAGCCAGCGACCCCCGCCACCGGCCCTTCCAGTGGGGCCATTCGCCCCAGGCGCCGCGCTTCCCCCGCCGATCCCCGCGCCGCGGAGCGGCGTGCTCCCCTCGGGCTTCATCGACCTGCAGACCCTCGAAGGTCTGCTGACGGAGGCCGGAAGTCGCCTTCCCGTCGAGGTCGCCGCCTACGTCGCCCTCGAGGTCTGCGAGGCGCTCCTCCGCCATGGGGGGACCTCGGCCCGGGATCAGATCCTGGTCGGACGCGCCGGCGAGGTCCGCCTCGGCTCCGTCTGGTCCGCCCCCCGGAAAGAGAGCGCGCGCTGCGTCCTCGAGGTCTTCGCCGGCCTGGCGGGTCCCGAGGGGCGGGCCCTGCTCGAAGAAGGTCCGGAGGGCGAGGCCAGCACCTGGACCGTGGACGCCCTTCGGACCCACCTCGCCGCCGCGCTCTTCCCGCTCAGCCGAGAGGAATGCCGCGAGGCGCTCCTGCCGATTCTAGAACGATTACAGCGGGCACCCGGCGAGCCGCTCTCCACCGCGGGCCGGGAGTCCCCGATCCAGGTAGGTTGGCGGGACGGCGAACACGAGGTCGCCGCCGACGTCGACGACGATGCGGTCTTCGCCGCCCTGGAAGAGGCCACGCGGCAGGCCAGTCGAGCGCGCCGAAGGGAGACGGCTTCGACGGCGGCGGTCGCCGAGGACCCTGGGTCGGCGACGGGTCCCCGGGATGGGGACGTCGACATGGCGTCAGGGGCGTCGGCATCCCGACAAGAGGCCGAGGAGAAGGCGCCCATGAGGCCGGCGGACATCTCGCCGACCATGGCGCCCCCCCGTCTCGGCGGCGGCGAGCTGGGCGCCCTCGCCCGACTGGGCCGTCCCGCGCCACCCCTCGCCCAGGTCGGGGCGCGGCCTGGGGCCGTCCCGCCGATGGGCCCGGCGGCCCGCCTTCCCCCGCAAGCACCGACCAATCCCCGGGGCCGGGTGGTCCCCCGGCGGTCCGAGCCGCCCCAGGGAGAAGGCGAGGGCCAGGCCAGCAGCTGGCTTCCCCCGAGCCTCGAGGACCTGCCGAACCTCGGTACCTTCGAAGGCCTGGAGCTCCTCGGATTGGTGGCGGTCGGCGGGATGGCGCAGGTGTTCCTGGCCCGGGACCGGCCGGCGGAGGCCTTCGAGCGGCTGGTCGCGGTCAAGCGAATGCTTCCCCACCTGACCACGGAGCCCGGACACCTGCAGATGTTCGCCGACGAGGCCCGGATCGGCTTCCGGCTTCGTCACCCGAACATCTGTCACGTCTATGAATACGGCCATGCCCACGAGGTGCCCTACCTGGTCATGGAATGGGTGCACGGGGTCACCCTCTCCCGACTGGTCAGCAGGGCTCAGACCGGCCTCTCCCCCGGGGTGGCCGCCCATCTCGTGGCGCAGGTCGCCTCCGCCCTGGACTACGCCCACCGTTCCCGGGACCGCCGGGGCGAGCCGCTTCGGATCGTCCACCGGGACGTGAGCCCACAGAACGTCATGGTGAGCTTCGACGGCTTCGTGAAGCTCCTGGATTTCGGGGTGGCGAAGGCCAACGCCCAGGTCCAGCGGACCGAGGGGGGCATGGTGAAGGGCAAGTTCGGCTACATGTCGCCGGAACAGTGCCTGGGGCTGCCCCTCGATGGCCGGAGCGACGTCTTTTCCCTGGGCATCTGCCTCTACGAGACGCTGACCGGGAGCCACCTCTACCATCGGGAAAACCTCGTCGCCTCGGTCCAGTCGATCTTGAACGACCCGGTTCCCGACCCCCGGGACGAGCGGCCCGAGCTGCCGGAGGCCCTCGCCTCCGTCGTCGTCCGGGCCCTGCAGAAAAAGCCGGAAGACCGATTCCAGAGCGCCGCCGAGTTCGAGCGGAGCCTCGCCAGCTTCCTGCAACAGCGGTCCGATCCGGTGACCGATGGCGACCTCGGCGCCCTGGTGCGCCAGCGCTGCGGCGACGATGACCGGGAGGGCGCCCTCGGCCTCATGCCCCTTCCCCCCGACCTGCGGTCGTTGGTGGGAGAGCCCCCGCCGACGCAAGAGCTCACGGACCCGGAGGTCGGCCCGGGGTCGAAGGTGGCAGACGCAGCCCCCGCTGGCGCCCGGGGGGGGAGCGCTTCGGGCCCCGGCTGGGGTGGGCAGGCTGCCCGGCTGGCCGGTTCCTTCGCCGAGGCGGGGCGCCGCGCTCTGCGCGGGCTGGGACCGCTCGTCGCCGGGGGACGGGAGCAGCTGGCGGGGCGGCCGGCGCTCCGCGGGGCCGCGGTGCTGGGGGCGCTCCTCGTGACCTTCACCCTCGGGCGCTGCCTCGGGGGGGCGGGAAGCGGAGCGCCCTCGACCGAGGTCCGCGCCGCCGCCGAGCCGGGCGCCGGACAGATCACCGCCGAGGCCGCTCCCGAGGGCGCCGGCACGACGCCGGAGGAGGCCGTCGGCGCCCCGCAGGAGGCGACCGTCGCCGCCCAGCCGGAAGAGGCCGTCGCCGCCCCGCAGGAGGAGACCGCCGGCGCGACGCCAGAGCAGGCCGCCGGCGCCCCGCCGGAGGCGACCGTCGGCAGCGCACCCGAGGAGGCCGCCGCCCCGGACCCGGGCGGCGAGGCAGCAGCCCCGGAGGTGGACCCGAACACCCCGGGCCACCTGTGGATCGACACCGCCCCGAGCGGGGGGGCCATCCGGGTCGACGGGGCCTTCTACCGAGGGCGCACGCCGATGGAGGTGCGGGACCTCGCCCCCGGGGAACACGAGGTCCTCGCCTCGAAGCCCGGGCGAAAGCCCCAGCGGGTCACGGTCACCGTCTCCCCCGGGAAGACGACCGAGGTGACGATCGAGCTGCCCCCCCGGCCTCGCTGACGGTCGTCCCCTCGCAGGGTTCAAGTGCCCTGGTGCTCTTGCCCACCGGGGAAGCCGATCGCCGGGAGCCGCGGAAAGGTGGGTAATTCTTGGGGAGTAGCCCTCCGAACCCTGCGTCCGTATCCTCTCGGGTCGGGATTTCCCCCCTCCCCGCATCTTTCCATGCCCCTTCTTCGACGCTCGCCCCACGACGTGTCCACCCCGACGACCGTTCTCATGAGCGGCGCCTGCCTGCTCATCGTCACCGCCTGCAGTAGCTCCGATGGTCCCGGGAGGGCCGGCGGCGAAGCAGACGCTGGCCCGGATCCCATCGCTGCCATGGACGCCGGGCCTCCCGCGCCGCCCGTCGAGCCGGACGCCGGCCCCCCCCTGCGGACGCTCGACCCGGAAGGAGACGTGCCCGCCTCCGGAGGCGAGGTCGACGGCGACACCGACGCCAACCCCTTCCCCTTCGCCACCGCGGGGGTCCGCTGCGTCGATGGCACCCGACAGCCGTTTCTCGTGCTGTCCCCCCGAGTCGGCGGCTGTGGGGAGCACGTCGACGCCTTCGGGGATCCGGAGGCCACCCTCGCCGAAGACGGCTCCTTCGCCGTGCCCCTGCCCCCGGGCTCCGGGGGAGAGGCGCTGACCACCACCGTCAGCGCCACCATCTGCGACCTGGATGGCTGCCTCGACCGAGAGGTCACCGTGGAGACCGAGCCCTTCGTCCCGGACGGGGCCCCGGTCCGAGGTCGGGTCCGCTACGACTACGTCGACCCCACCGACGGGGAGCCGGCGGAACGGGTCGGGTCCCTCGACGCTCGCTGGTGCCCCTTCGACGGTCTGCTGCCGCCCCCTCGGGGCGACACCCCGGTGCGGGGGCTCCGGGTTCGGGAGGTCAGCATCAACCAGGGGGTGCGCACCGTCCTCGACCCGGAGGGCCCGCGGGTCGTCGTCCCCGAGGGGGACGACCCGAGCTTCCCCTCGGTGGTCGTCGCCGGTCGGCGGGGGCTGCTGCGGGTGGCCGTCGACCTCGTCGAAGACGAGACCACCGGCGAGCCGGCCCCCTTCCTGCCCCGACCGGTCCTCGCCCGGCTCGATCTCGGAGACGGCGACCTCCGGGAACAGGTGATCGACGTGACCGGCCCCTCCGCCCTCGGGGACAACGGGGACGGCACGTACGCCTACGAGAACACCTTCGTCTTCCCCCTGACTCCCGAAGACGTCACCGTCGACACCCGCTACGCGGTCAGCCTCTGGGAGGTCCCCGCCTGCGCCGAGACCACGGGACCCGTCGGCGAGACCCGCTTCCCCGCGGCGGACCCGGGCGCCCCGCCGGGGCCCCCGCCGACGGCGAACCTCGGCGCCGGCGACCCGGTGGGCGCCCTCGACGTGGTCATCGTCCCCATGCGCTACGTCGTCGATGGGTCGAACCGGGTGCCCGACACCTCGGACGCCGTCATCGCCAGCTACCGGGACCTGCTCTTTCAGACCTTCCCCGTCGCCGAGCTCAACCTCACCGTTCGGGAGCCCGCCGACCTGGTGATCCCCGCCGATCCCGAGGACGGACGCCCGGAGCCGGAGCCCTTCGAGGTGACCCGACGGGGCTTCTCCGGCTGGCAGAACCTGCTCGGGGTGTGCATCGACCTCCGGCTCCGGGATGCCGCCCGGGAGACGGACCCGATCTCCGAAGACACCTACTACTACTGCATCGCCAACCCCGCTCCGAGCTTCGGCGCCTTCTGCGGGGGCGGGTGCATCGCCGGCCTCGGCACCCTTCCCGGGGTGGAGAACACGGCCCTTCGGGCCAGCGTCGGGCTCGGCTACCCCGGCCGCGCCGAGGACATCTTCGTCCACGAGGTCGGGCACAACTTCGGGCGACGCCACACCCCCTGCGGGGGCCCGTCTGGGGTCGACCGGAACTTCCCCTACGCCGGGGCACGACTCGGCAACGTCGGGTACGACGTGCTCTACCCCGACGAGGTCCTCCCGAGCTCCGTACGGCTCATCCCGAGCGACCGGGCTCGGGATTTCATGAGCTACTGCAACCCGATCTGGACCAGCGACTACACCTGGTCCGCTCTCTTCGCGCGGAACGTCGCCGTCGAAGAGCGGGCCCTCACCGCCCCCAGCCTGACCGGCGTCCTCGCCCCCCGGCGCTGGCGCACGGCGGTCGTCGCCGAGGCGGGAGGCTTCCGCTGGTTCGACCGGACCGGTCGGGAGATGCAGCGGCGACCCGGCGGCGTGCCCCGGGACGACGTCGTGCTGGTCACGCCGACGGGGCTCCGCCATCCCCTCGACGCCTCCTTCGCCGAGCTCGACCACCTGGATGGCGGTTTTCTCTTCGTCGCCGAGCCGCGCCTCCCCGCCAGCGTCCTGGCCGGGGGATGGATCGAGGTAGGGGGCGTTCCCTCGGGGCTGCCCTGGTGAGCACGGCGGGGCCGGCGGCGGACATGCTGCCGGTCCCCTTCGGCGCTACACCCCAGGGATGCTGGGGCTCGGAAACCTCGGGAAAAGCTTCGGGGATCGCACCCTCTTCGCCAACGTCTCGGTCCAGCTGAACGCGGGCTCCCGCTACGGCCTGGTCGGCGCGAACGGCTCCGGGAAGACCACCCTGCTGAAGATTCTGGCCGGGGACGAGTCCCCGACGGAGGGCACGATGAGCCTGCAGAAGGGCGCCCGCCTCGGCGTCCTCCGGCAGGACCGCTTCCTCGACGACGACCAGCGCATCGTCGACGTCGCCATGCAGGGGGACGCGGAGGTCTGGTCCCTGCTGGAGGAACAGCGTGCCCTTCGGGCCGAAGGTCCCGAAGGGGCGACCCAGGCGGCCGCCCTCGAAGACCGGGTCGCCGCCCTCGACGGCTACACCCTGGAAGCGCGGGCGGGGGAGGTGCTCGAGGGACTGGGCATTCCCACCGCCCAGCACACCGAGCCCCTTCGAATCCTCTCCGGGGGCTTCAAGCTTCGGGTGCTCCTGGCCCAGGTGCTTCTCGGCCGGCCCGACCTGTTGCTGCTGGACGAGCCCACCAACCACCTGGACATCGTCTCGATCCGCTGGCTCGAGACCTTTCTGGAACGCTTCGAGGGCTGCGCCGTGGTCATCAGCCACGACCAGCGCTTCCTCGACAACGTCGTGACCCACATCCTCGACGTCGACTATGAGACGGTGACTCTCTACACGGGCAACTACGCGCGCTTCGAAGAACAGAAGGCCGCCATCCGCACCCAGAAGGAAGCGGAGAACGCCCGGGTGGAAAAGCAGATCGCCCACAAGAAGGCCTTCGTGGAACGCTTCAAGGCGAAGGCGACGAAGGCCCGCCAGGCCCAGAGCCGGGTCAAGCAGATCGAGAAGATGGAGATCGAAGAGCTCCCCCAGAGCTCCCGCCGGGCGCCGAAGTTCGGCTTCGAGATCGAACGACCCAGCGGCAAGGACGTGCTCCAGGTCGAAGGCGTGGCCAAGGCCTACGGCGAAAAGCGCGTCCTGAACGGCGTCGACCTGAGCGTCCGCCGGGGGGAACGTATCGCCGTCATCGGGCCGAACGGTCTCGGTAAGTCCACCCTGTTGAAGATCGCCGTCGGCACCCTGGCCGCCGACCGGGGCGACGTGCGCTGGGGCCACGAGACCCGGGTCGGCTACTTCGCCCAGGACCACAAGGACGTGCTCGGGGAATCGGAGCAGACGGTCCTGTCGTTTCTCCACGACGTCGTCCCGACCGCCAGCCAGTCCTTCGTCCGCGGTCAGCTCGGTCGGGTGCTGTTCTCCCGGGACGAGGTGCAGAAAAAGATCAAGGCCCTCTCCGGCGGGGAGGCGGCGCGGCTCGTGTTCGCCCGGCTGTCGGTCGAGCGGCCGAACGTGCTGATCCTCGACGAGCCGACGAACCACCTGGACCTCGAGGCGATTCACGCGTTGAAGGACGCCCTGGAAAGCTACGACGGGACGCTTCTGTTCGTCTCCCACGACCGCTGGTTCGTGAGCGCTCTGGCCACCCGGATCGTCGAGATCACCCCCGACGGTCCCCGCGATTTCCTCGGGGGCTACGATGATTTCCTCGCCGCCCAGGGGGACGACCACCTCGATGCCGACGCGGTGGTGCTGAAGGCGAAGAAGGCCAAAAAGGTCAAGGGCGGCGGCAACAAGAGCCCCCGCGCCGCCGACGACGGACAGGCCCCGCCGGCGGACCGGGCAGAGCGAAAGAAACTCAAGAATCGCCGAAAAGCCCTCCCCCGAAAGCGGGACGAGCTGATGGCGGAGATCGAACAGGCGGAACGGGAAAAGGCCGAGCTCGATGCGCGCTTCGAGGACCCGGGCTTCTACATGAAGACCTCCCACGACGAGTTCGAACGGCTCGATCAGAAGCGGAAGCGGACCGTCGAGCGCATCCGCACCCTGGAACGGGAGTGGGAGG
>DAPKRP010000584.1:0-3159 GCA_031800515.1 Polyangiaceae bacterium LLY-WYZ-14_1
CCCGGCGTGGGTGTGGCCGGACAGCACCAGGGAGACCCCGTGCTCCCAGAGGGGATCCGCCTCTTCTCCGATATGGGATAGGCCCAAGGTCGGCAGGTCGGACCGCAGCCCCTTCAGGGCGGCGCGCCGGTCCGCGTGGCCCGTGTAGGGATCGTCGAGGCCCAGCACCTGAAGCCGCTCGTGCCCGAGCTCGAGCACCGTGTGCGCGTTGTCGAGGAGCTCGGCCCCCGCCCGCCGGAGCGCCCACCGAACCTCGTCGGCCCCGGACCAGTAGTCGTGGTTGCCCAGCACGCAGAGCACGGGAGCATCGATCCGGGAGACGGCCTCGGTGAGCTCGTCCAGGTGCCGGGTGCTGTGGCAGACGAAATCCCCGGTGATGGCCACCAGGTCGGGGCGCTGTCGATTCGTGAGCTCCGCCGCCGCGAGCTGGACCCGGTGGGGGGTGACCCGGCCGACGTGGAGGTCGGTCAGGTGGGCGACCCGCAGGCGCCCGAGCCGTTCCGCATGGTCCCGGGGGCCGGCGAAGCGACGCACGACGAACCCCCGGGGGATCTCGCGCCGGCCGTGTTCGTCCCGGTGGGTCCGCCGGACTGACGCATTCGGGTCTACCGCGCTCGGGTCCGACGGAGACGACCGGGGCACCGTTCCCGACCCCCCGGGCGCCGTGTCCGTCCGCTCGCTCACCGGAAGGACCTTAGCAGGGTGACGAGAAAGGCCCACGCGCGCCTTTCCCCGCCACCCACGCGCCTTCGGCCATCCCCGCTCCCGGAGCGGTCAAGGCAGCGGCGGGGGGATCCGTTTCCCCGGATACCCCCGATGTTGCGCCTGAACGACGACCCCCGGCTGGCCGAGCAGGAGATGCAGGCGGTCATCTTCTATCTGACCACCTTCGGGTACATCGACGGGGAGTTCGACGCGGCGGAGAAGCGCTTCGTACGGGACTACATCGCCCGACTGGTGGAAGCCCGGGTCGCTCGGGCGAAACCGGACGCGGACGAGGCCCTGCGACGGGAGCTCACGGGAAAGTTCGTCGCCCACTTCCACGAGGTCTTCGAGGCGACGGACCGGCAGATCGAGGACCTGCTGGGGGAGGTCGTCGCCCGGGACGAAGACACCGGGGCGTTTCTACGTTCCCGGCTGAAGCTTCGATGCTTCGAGATCTTCCAGAGCTTCGACGAGGGCAGCCGGTCGGCGCTTCTCGCCACCATCGACGAGCTTATCCACGCCGATGGCCAGGTGCATCCGGAGGAGACCCGCTTCCGGGACGAGCTCCTCGCCCTGCTCCGGACCCCCGCCGGGGCCGGCGGCGCCCGGGGCGCGGACGGCGACTCGGACGATGACCAGGGGGGGCGGACCGGCCCAGCGGGGAACGGGGCCGGTGGGGACCACGCCCTCGAGCTGCATCGTCCGACGGATCGACCGCCCCCTGGGGAGGCCGGCGCGTCGCCCTTCTTCGACGCCCTGGAATGGCACTATTCCCGGGATCCGGTGGAGATCCTCCGGCAGCTCGCCACCGACCGGGAGATCATCGACGAGGCGCTGGACCATCTGGACGACCAGCGACGGCGCGGCCGCGGGCGACTGGCCGGTGCCCGGACCATCGAGGACCTGGTCGACGAATCGCCCTTCCTCGACGGCCACGTCTACTGGTGCCCCCCCCGGCCGGACCCGGGCTACGACGTCACCGTCTTGGGGGATCTACACGGTTGCTATTCCTGCCTGAAAGCCGCCGTGCTTCAGGCCCGCTTCTTCGAAAAGCTGGACGCCTGGCGCCTCGATCCCGACGCCCACCCGGAGCCGCGGTTGGTGTTCCTCGGGGATTACATCGACCGTGGATTGTTCAGTTTGAACGGCGTTCTTCGGACCGTACTGCAGATCTTCTGCGCCGCGCCGAACCACGTACACGTGCTCCGAGGGAACCACGAATACTTCCTGGAGCATCGGGGCGAGGTATTCGGCGGCGTCAAACCGAGCGAATCCATCGACCGATTGAAACCCCACGTCAGCGTGGAGGTGTTTCGCCATTACATCGCCCTATTCGAGGCGATGCCGAACATGCTGCTACTGGATCGGACCCTCTTCGTCCACGGAGGTATCCCCCGGGACCAGCTGGTCTCGGAACGCTGGGATGGCCTCGCGACCCTGGACGACCCGGAGGTGCGCTTCCAGATGATGTGGAGCGACCCCTCCGCCGCGGACCACGTCCCCGGCGAGCTCCAGGGCCAGTCCGCCCGCTTCGCCTTCGGCCGGCTTCAGGCGGCGGCGTTCCTGCGACGAATCGGATGCCGTGCCCTCGTCCGAGGGCACGAGAAGGTCGAAGAGGGCTTCCGCCTGGTCTACGACGACCCGGACGTCCGACTCTTCACCCTGTTCTCGGCAGGAGGGGCGGACAACAACGACCTCCCGCCGGCGTCGAGCTATCGCCGGGTGACCCCGATGGCCCTGACCATCCGGGCCCGGGGCCGAGCCCCCGCCCAGGTCTCCCCCTGGCCGATCGCCTACCAGGCGTTCAACGACCCGGAGCGCAACCGCTTCTTCGACGCGGCGCCGGACCGGGATCTGGTCCCGAGCCTCTTGCCACCCCGTCCCGGCTGACCCCTCCCGCGGGATCAGACCAGCAGGCGGCGGGCCTGGGCGGCGACGTTGGCGGGGGTGAAGCCGAGCCTGTCGAACAGGATCTCCGCGGGGGCGGAGGCGCCGAAGCGGTCGAGGGTGACGTAGGCGGCCGGGGCACCGGCGGTCCAGCGGGCCCAACCGAAGGACGCGGCGGCCTCGACGACGACCTTGGGCAGCGTCGCCGGAAGCACCTCGCGCTGGTAGGCGACGTCCTGCTCGTCGAAGAGCTCCCAGGAAGGCATGCTGACCACCCGGGCGGCCACCCCATCGGCAGCGAGACGGTCCGCCGCGGCGAGGGCGACGGAGACCTCGGACCCGGTGGCGACGAGGGCGACCTGAGGGGGCGACCCATCCGTCGGGTCCCGCAGCACGTAGGCGCCCCGCCGGACGCCCTCCATCGCCAACTCCCGCGTCTCCTCGAAGATGGGCAACTTCTGTCGGCTGAGGATCAGCGCGACAGGCCCACGGTGCTCCAGGGCCACGTGCCACGCGGCGGACACCTCGTTGGCGTCGGCAGGCCGCAGGACGGTGAGGTCGGGGATC
>DAPKRP010000585.1:0-13928 GCA_031800515.1 Polyangiaceae bacterium LLY-WYZ-14_1
CGACCCTCTCAAACGTCGTAGTAGAGCTCGAACTCGAGGGTGGTCGGCCGGAGCCGGACCGGGTCGATCTCCGCTTCCCGCTTGTACCCGACGTACTCCTCGATGAGGTCCTTGGTGAAGACGTCTCCCTGGAGCAGGAACTCGTGGTCCTTTTCCAGAGCGGCGAGGGCATCGGTCAGGCTACCCGGGACGGTGGGCACGTCGGCCAACTCGGCGGGGCTCAGGGAGTAGATATCTTTATCCAGGGGGTCGCCGGGATGGCGCTTGTTCTGGATGCCGTCGAGGCCGGCCATCATCATCGCGGCGAAGGCGAGGTAGCCGTTGCCGGAAGAGTCCGGGAAGCGCGCTTCGAGCCGCCGGGCCTTCGGGGACGGCGAGTACATGGGGATGCGGATCGCCGCCGACCGGTTTCGGGAGCTATAGGCCAGATTCACCGGCGCCTCGTAGCCGGGAACCAGGCGTCGGTAGCTGTTGATGGTCGGGTTGGTGAAGGCGCAGAGGGCGGGGGCATGGGCCAGGATCCCGCCGATGTAGTGGAGCGCGGTCTCGCTCAACCCCGCGTAGTCATCCCCGGCGAACAGGGGCTTCCCGTCCTTCCAGAGGGACTGGTGGGTGTGCATACCGCTGCCGTTGTCGCCGTAGATCGGCTTCGGCATGAAGGTCGCCGTCTTGTTCCACTTCTTGGCGGTATTCTTGACGACATACTTGAACCAAAGGAGCTGGTCCGCCATTTCCAGCAACGTCTGGAACCGAATATCGATCTCACATTGGCCAGCGGTCGCCACTTCGTGGTGGCTCACCTCGACCTCATACCCCAGGGCTTCCAGCGTCTTGACGACATCCGTCCGGAAATCCATCAGGGTGTCCGTGGGCATGACCGGGAAGTAGCCCCCCTTGTGACGCACCTTGTGGCCCAGGTTCGGTTCCTCGTCGCGGCCGGTGTTCCAGATCGCTTCGACGCTATCGACGACGTGGAAAGATGCGTGGGCCCGGACCTCGTACCGGACGTCGTCGAAGACGAAGAACTCGGCTTCCGGTCCGACGTAGCAGGTGTCGGCGATCCCCGTCTGCCGCAGGTAGGCCTCGGCCTTCCGGGCGATGTACCGCGGGTCCCGCTCGTAGGGGGACCGGGTGATCGGGTCGACGATGTCGCAGAGCAAGACCAGCGTTGGATCGCTGGTGAAGGGGTCCATCTTCGCCGTTTCCGCGTTGGGAACGATCAACATGTCCGAGGCGTTGATCGGCTGAAAGCCGCGCACGGACGATCCGTCGAAACCGAAGCCCTCTTCGAAGGCTTCTTCCGTGATCCGGTGGGCCGGGACCGAGGTGTGCTGCCAGGTGCCGGGCAGGTCACAGAAGCGGAGGTCCGCCATCACGGCGCCTTCCTTCTCGATCATCGCTAGGACGTCCTTGGGGGTCGGCTTCGCGTCGCTCATCTGGTCGGGTCTCCTTCTGCAGCTCCTCGCGCCGCAGCCTCGTCGTGCTGGACCGTGGTGCCCGGCGGCGAAACGGATCGGCGTCGGCTCAGATGGCGTCGCCGCCGCGCTCCCCGGTGCGGATGCGTACCGCCTCCTCCACCGGGGTGACGAAGATCTTGCCGTCGCCGATTCGACCCGTCTTGGCCGCCTTTTCGATGGCTTCGAGGACCGCGACCACTTGGTCGTCCTCGACCACCACCTCGACCTTGACCTTGGGGACGAAGTCGACGACGTAGGCCGAGCCTCGGTAGACCTCGCGCTTGCCGCCGGTGCGGCCGAAGCCCCGAACTTCGGTCACCGTCATCCCCTGCACGCCGGCTTCCCCGAGGGCATCCTTGACCTCGTCGAGCTTGAACGGCTTGATGACGGCCTCGACCTTCTTCATCGGCCGCTGGTCTAGAACGCCGAGGTTTCCGCCAGGTTTCCTACGGGTAAATAGGGACCCGCACCGAACCGCCGGGCCGGCGCCAGCGCCCCCGGCACGACGACCCCCGGGCGGTGGTACCCTCGCCGACGCCATGCCCACGGGGTTCGCCTTTCGACAAAAGCTGCAGGGCACCTGGTGGCGCGCCGACCGCCCCCCGGGCGCCGGGGGCCCTCGGGGCGGCGGAGAGATCGAGCTCGACCTCGCCCTCGAGATCCCCAGCCTGCGCCGCTTCCTGCTGGACCCCACGGCAAGGGTCGACGGCTCCGTGGACGCCCGGGGGCTCGCCGACCGGCAGCCGATCCGGGGGACCCTCGAGGTCCTGCCGATCTTTCGCCGCAAGCTCGTCTACGAGCTCCGATTCCCAGCGGACCGGGGGGACGGGGAGCTGCGCCTCCACGGAGAGGCGGAGCTCGATCCTTTCCATCTCGTCGAGGGCACGACCCAGCTCCGCGCCGGCATCCTGGAGGACGACCGGGAGGTCGCCGAGGCGGAGCTCACGTTGCACCTGAAGGACGAGCTGCTCCGCCTCGTCCGGAGCTTTCGCCGCCGATGACCGACGACGACGCCGACGACGCCCCGAAGGGACCCGGGGCACCTCCCGGCGGCGAGGCCTCGGCCTGGACCCCGCCGACCTTCCCGGCCCCGACCCTGGTCGAGGCGCCCGTCCTCCTGGTCCACGGCGGCGCGGGCGAGACCCCCCTCGACCGCCGGCCCGCGCAGGCGGAGGGCTGTCGCGGCGCTGCCGAGGCCGGGGCACGCGTCCTCGCCGCCGGCGGGTCCGCCCTCGATGCGGTCGTCGCCGCCGTCGCCGCCCTCGAGGAGGACCCCGCCTTCAACGCCGGGAGGGGCGCCTCCCTCAACGCCGAGGGGGCGGTCGAGCTCGACGCCTGCGTGATGGAAGGCGCTCAACGGCGGGCGGGAGCCGTCGCTGCCCTGCCCCCCTTCGAGAGCGCGATCCGGGTCGCCCGGGCCGTGCTCGACGACGGCCAGCACGTGCTCCTCGCGGGGGAAGGAGCCGCCCGCTTCGCCGAGGCGCAGGGCTTTCCCCGCCTCGCCCCGGACGCGCTCACCACCGAGCAGGCCCGCGCCCGGCTGGAGCGATTTCGCCGGGGGGAGGTCGGAGGCACCTGGGCGGGGGGCGCCGGGGACACGGTCGGCGCCGTGGCCCTGGATGGCCGAGGGGGCGTCGCCAGCGCGACGAGCACCGGGGGCACCGTCGGCAAGCAGCCGGGCCGCGTCGGGGACAGCCCGATCCCGGGCGCCGGCGCCTGGGCGGAGGACGGCGTGGGCGCCTGCTCGACCACCGGGGTCGGCGAGACGATCCTTCGGAGCGCCCTGGCGCTCCGGGCGGTCGACCTGCTTCGCGCCGGCGTGCCGGCCCCGGAGGCGGCCTGGGCCGCGGTGGCCGCCTTCGGCCGGGCACCGGTTCGCGGCGCCGGCGGCCTCATCCTGGTGGACGCCCGGGGACGCGTCGGGATGGCCTGGAACACCGCGACCATGAGCCACGCCCTCGTCCGTCCGACGGACCTCTGATCCTGGAACCCGGGCCCACCAACGCCCGGGGGGCGCCGCCTTCCGGTGGCCCCCGCCACGTCTTCGTGGGAGCTACGAACGGCCATGGCGTCGCTCCTCAGCACGGTGCGGGACCTCGACCGGCTACGGCAGATCACCCTCGTGCTGGCCCGTCACGGCTTCGGCGAGGTGATCCACCGGGTCGGCCTGAGCAGTCTGAGCGGTGGCCAACGACCCGACCCCAAGGCGTCGGAACGCACCTTCGCCCAGCGGATCCGCCTCGTCCTCGAGGAGCTCGGGCCCTGCTTCGTCAAGCTGGGACAGCTCGCGAGCACACGTCCGGACCTGGTCCCGGAGTCGATCCGGGGAGAGCTCCGGCGACTCCAGGACGCCGTCCCCTCGGTGCCCTTCGCCGAGCTCCGTCCCCAGCTCGAAGCCGAGCTCGGGGCCCCCGTCGACGCCCTCTTCGCGTCCCTCGACGAATCTCCCCTGGCCTCCGCCTCCATCGGCCAGGTCCATCGAGCGACCCTTCGCCTCGGGGACGGCGAGGTCGACGATGGCGCCCCGGGCCGGGAGGTCGTGGTCAAGCTCCAGCGACCGGGCATCAAGGAGCTCGTCGAACGGGACGTCGACCTGCTCTACTGGCTGGCCCGGGGGATCGAGCGATCCTTCCCCGAATCCCGACTGTATTCGCCGGTGCGCCTGGTTCGGGAGTTCGACCGAGCGATCTCCGCCGAGCTCGACTTCGCCCGGGAGGCGGACAACGCCGAACGCTTCGCCCGCAACTTCGATGGATGGGACCGGATCCGCTTCCCGAAGGTCCACCGAAGCCGGTCGTCGAAGCGGGTGCTGACCCTCGAGTACCTGCCCGGGAAGAAGATCCACGAGGCGATCGCCGCGGGGGCGAGCGGCCCGACCATCGCGTCCATGTCCGTCGAGATCGTGGTCAAGATGATCTTCGAGGATGGCTTTTTTCATGCCGACCCCCATCCCGGGAACGTGCTCATCCTCGGGGAGCCCGCCCGGCCGGTCATCGGGCTCATCGACCTCGGGCTCGTCGGGCGGCTGACCCCGAAGCTCCGGGACCGAACCGTCGACCTGATGGTGGCCGCGGTCCGCCGGGACACCCCGGCGCTCACGGAAGCCCTCTACGCCATCGGTCGGCCGACCCGGAAGATCGACAAGGCCGCCTTCGAGGCAGAGGTCACCGTCCTGTCGGACAAGTACCTCGGCCGGCGCCTCGGGGAGATCCAGCTCGGGGCGCTGGTTCGGGACCTGGTGGACGTCGCCAGCCGGTACGGGATCGAGGTGCCCCCGGACTTCTTCCTCGTGGGCAAAGCGCTGATGACGCTGGAAGGGGTGGGCCGGGAGATCCATCCCGAGCTCGACGTCTTCGAAGAGGTCAAGCCCTACTTTCTGAAGCTGCTCTGGCAGCGCTTCACGCCGGAGCGGATGGGCCCGGACGTCTTCCGCGGACTGATGAAGCTCGGCGGCGCGGCGAGCGAGATGCCGCTCCAGGTGCGGGAGATCCTGGAGGACATCCGTACCGGCGCCCTCCAGCTCCAGGTCCATCCCCGGGCGGTTCGGGAATCCGCGGACCGCCTCGGGCGTCGCCTCGCGAACGGCATCGTCGTGAGCGCCCTCCTCCTGGCCGCCGCCATCCTGGCCCGGGAAGACGACCTGCTGCTGGCCGGCGTCGCCGTGGCCGCGGCCCTCGTCGTCGGCACCTTCCATGCCATCGGGAACGCCTGGCGCGCCCTCCGAAGCTCCGGCCGAGATTGACCGACCCCCTCAGAGGCGCTGTCCGGCGCGGATCCCGAGGACTCCGGCCCCGAGGCACAGCAGCAGAGTCACCGCCAGGTAGAGCACCGCCCGGCCGACCGCCCCTTGCTGCAGGAGCCGGATCGTCTCGAGGTTGAAGCTCGAGTAGGTGGTGAAGCCGCCGAGAAGCCCGGTACCGAGGACGAGGCGAAGGTCGACCCCGAGCCAGCGGACGCCGGTCGCCGCCTCCATCAGCCACCCCAGGGCGAAGGACCCGACGACGTTCGCCCCGAGGGTTCCCCAGGGCAGCCAGGCGCCGGCGAGGCGCAGAAGGCCCAGGTTCATTCCATGACGAAGGGCCGCGCCGAGACCGCCGCCGAGGCCGACGAGGAAGAACGTGACCCACATGGGCGGAGACCCTACCAGCTCCTGAAGTCCGGACCGCCGTCGTCGATCCTTTGCCTCCCGCTCCGCCCTGGCGCAGAGGATGGTTCGCGCGAAGGTTGTGGGTGGAAAGGCCTGCGGGCGCGCGTGAATCGCAGCGCACGCGCTTTCTCACCGGTCTGCTAGTACCTCGGAGTCCGACGCCACGGTCCGGCTCCGCCGTCGAACGCTCCATGGGGACGAAGAAAACCGCCGCGCGAGGCACACCGAAGCGGAAAGGTCCCGGTGCCGCGAGCACGCCGCGGGTTCGACTGGGGCGCCGGGGGCTGCGGATCGGCGACACCCCGGCGGAGCTCGGGCTCTGGTCCGGGGCGGTGCACTACTGGCGGCTCGCCCGGGACGACTGGCGGCCCGCCCTCCTCGAGACCGCCCGCCTCGGCCTCCCCATCGTCGAGACCTATGCGCCCTGGGGCGTGCACGAGCTCGGCCCAGGGGAGTTCGACTTCGGCGAACGGGACCCGCGAAAGGACCTCGGGGCGTTTCTGGACCTGGCGGGAGAGCTCGGCCTCTACGTGTTCCTCCGGCCGGGACCCCACATCAACGCGGAGCTCACCTACTTCGGCATCCCCGAGCGGGTCGTCTACGACAAGGCCTGCCAGGCCCGCTCCCCGCGCCAGAATCCGGTGATCCTGAGCTTCCCCCCGGAGATGTTTCCGGTCCCCTCCTACGCGAGCAGCAACTACCACGGGGAGGTCGGGCGATGGTTCGACGCGGTCGCCGAGATCGCGGCGCCCCGGCTCTGGCCCGACGGACCGATCGTCCTACTGCAGGTCGACAACGAAGCGTCCTACTATTTCCGGGACGACAACTACGAGCAGGACTACCACCCGGACGCCGTCGAGCTCTGGCGGCGGTTCATCGAGGCGAAGCATGGCCGCCTCGAAGACGCCGCCGGGGCTCACCGCCGACCCTACGGCTCCTGGGACGAGGTGCTTCCCCCCACCCGCTTCGACGCCCGCACCCCGGAAGAGCTTCCCCTTCACCTCGACTGGGCGGAGTTCAAGGAAGAGCTCATCACCCAGGCCCTCGCCCGGATGAAGCGACGGATGGCCCGCGCCGGGTTGAAGCAGGTTCCGACGGTCCACAACCTGCCCCTCGGAGATGGGGGGCTACCGCTCAGCGTCCCTGCCATCGACCGGGTCGTCGATGTCGTCGGGCTCGACTACTACCACCAGTCCCGACAGCACCGGACCATCAAGCGCCGCACCCTCTATCTGTCCGGAACGGTCCCCCTTCCCTATGCCCCGGAGCTCGGGGTCGGCGCGCCCTACTGGTTTCCGCCCCTCTCCCACGAGGATTCCCTCTTCACGGCGTTGGTCGCGCTGGCCTACGGGCTGCGGGGCTTCAACCTGTACATGACCGTCGACCGGGACCGGTGGTACGGAGCCCCGATCGACGCCCGGGGCACCCCCCGGATCGAAGCCGCGGTCTGGAAGCAGCTCATCGATGCCCTCCAGCGGCTGCGCTTCCACGAGCTCGAACGCCGGGCCGAAGTGGCCCTGATGGTGCCCCGGGAATACGGGCGGCTCGCCCGTGCCACCCACCTGCTCGGGGGCTTGCTGTCCTCCTCCCACCTCGAGGCGATCGGGGGCACGCCGGTCGACGGCTGCATCGAAGATCCCCTGGGCTTCGACGCGCCCGTCCAGATCGACTGGTGGTGGCTTCTCGGCCGGATGTCCGACGCCCTCACCGCCGCCGGGGTTCCCTACGTCTACGTCGACGGGGAGACGCCGGCGACCCGGATCCGGGGCATCCGCCTCCTGTTCACCCCCTGCTACGAGTTCGTCTCCATGGAACGCTGGAAGCGGCTCCTCGAGCTCGGGCACAAGGGGGTGACCATCGCCTTCGGCCCCCGCACCCCGACCTTCGACGATCGGATGCGGCGTTTTCCCTTCGAGCTCCCCGCGGACGCGCGTCTCGTCGACCCCCGGCATGCCGACGAAGCCCGCGCGCTGGTCGATCGCCTCGTCGCCGAGCTCGAGCTCCCTCGCCCCTTCCGTGCCCACCCGGCGCCGGTGGAGACCGCGGTTCACGAAGACGCGGATGGCCCGAAGGTGTTGTTCGTGATGCAGCCGGAGGACGCCCCCGTCGACGCCCGGGTCGAGGTGCCCGGACCCGTCGAGCTCCGAGACGTCCTGTCCGGCGACCGCTTCGCCGGTGAGGGCGAGGTCCGGATCCCCCTCGCGCCGAAGAGCTGCCGGATGCTCGCCGTCGAACGCTTGGGCGCCCCCGCGGAGACCGCCCAGGCGGCCGGCCAGGGGGGCGGCCTCCGGCCTCGAGCGCGCCGGCGGGTCCCCCGATGATCAGCGCCGACGTCCGCCTCGAAGGGTTCGACGCCCGCTCCTGGGCGAACCTCGTCTCGCTCTTTCTCCCCCGGGTCAAGGACGAGCTCGAGGCGGCGCCGGAGCGTTCCGATGCCCCCCTCGCCACGGATGCGGACGCATCCCTCGGGGGCGACGGGGAGACCGACGCGGCCCCCTCTTCGGGCTCTCCCGGGCCCCGCCAGGGCACCCTGTTCATCGTCCGCACGCCGGACGGTCGGGTCCTCCACGCGCTCCACTCGAAGCGCGGCCGGGTGCCCGTCGATGCCCTCGAAGGGTCCGAGCGGGTCGATTCCGGCGGCCCGGACGCGGCGGAGCCCGACCGAGCCTTCCCGGCGCTCCGTCCCGAGGACCTGGCCGAACGGCATCGCGCCCGTCGCGTGGTGCTGCTTCAACAGGGCGCCCTCGAAGAGCTCTCCGAGCGACTCGCCCTCCGCCTCCAGCGGGGAGACGACTACCTGACCCAGTGGCTCACCCTGGCCCGCACCTTCCGCGAGGTGCAGGAGGCGGGCATGGTCCAGGTCTGGCCGCGCCCCCTGGCCAACGTCCCCATCCCCCCGACCGGGGCGGTGCGGGCCGCCCTGGACCTGATGCTGCCGGACGATCACGCCGCCGTCGCGGTGCTCTGGGATCGGGGTCGCCCCTGGACCGCCGTTGTGCTTCGAAGGCGCCAGGGGGCCATCGACTTCGTGGCCGGGCCGGACCTCCTGGCCCGATGGACCGGCCCCCTCGGGGGCGACTGGCGGCGGGACACCCGGGTGATCGTCGACGCCGTCTCCCGGGCGGTCGCTCCGACCCATCTCGGGCTCTTCGCCGAGGTGCAGACCATCGAAGGGCTTCTCCGGCATCCCGATCCCGGGGCCTGGGCTCGGGCGGTGACGACCCGAGACGTGTTGGTGCATCCGACGCCGCCCTACGTCGCCGTCGCCCTGGGCGCCGACGGGGTGCGGGGTCTCGCCGATCGCTCCGCTCGGTGGCTCGGTGGCATCGACGCCCTGGCGCCCTTCGCGCCGCTGACCAGCTACGTCCGAAGCCGGGTCTCGGAGGCCCGAAGCCTCACCGACACCCTGGGCTTCAACCCCCTCAAGGCGCTGGCCATCGCCCTCGACTCCTCCGACGACGATGACGACGCGGTGGGAGAGGATGCGGGTTCGGGAACCCTAGACGGGCCGGGCCTCCCGGATTCTGCCCCGGACTCGGACGGAAAAGTTGACGAGGCGGATCCCCCGGGGTAATCCCCTGTCGCACCTGGTCATCCTGCCAGGGGCCATGCGTGCAGTCCGGGTTCCCGCGTGCAACGCGAGGTTGGCGCGCCCTGGGCTGGGTCAGAGGGGCTGGATCCCAATGCAGAAGATCACCGACCGGCAGAAGGCCGTCCTCGATTTCATCGCCAACTGCATCGACGAACGAGGCTACCCGCCCACCCTTCGAGAGATCGGGAATCACCTCGGCATCAAGAGCACGAACGGGGTGAACGACCACCTTCGGGCGCTGGAACGAAAGGGGTTCCTGACCCGGGAAGACATGAAATCCCGGACGCTCCGCCCCACCCCCCTGGCTCTACAGACGCTGGGTCTGCCCTACGCCGGGGGACGATCGGCCGCCGCGGCAGCCGCTGGACCGCTTCCGGACAACGTGGTGCCCTTCCCCACCCGCCGGCCGACCCTGGTGGACGGCGGGCTCGCCGACGATCGGGACGACGACCTCATCGACGTGCCGATCCTCGGTCGGGTCGCCGCCGGCCTGCCCCAGGAAGCGATCGAACAAGCGGAAGATCGGGTGCGGATCGACCGAATGCTGGTCGGCAACCATCGAGAGGTGTTCGGCCTGCGGATCACCGGCGACTCGATGATCGAAGCGGGGATCCACGACGGCGACTACGTCTTCGTCCGAAAGCAGCTCGAAGCCCGGAAGGGCGACATCATCGTCGCCCTCGTCGGCGAGGAGGCCACCTGCAAGTACTTCTTTCCGGAGGCCGACCACATCCGCCTGGAACCCGCGAACGCCGCGATGGGACCGATCCTGGTCCATCGGTCGGACTGGCGGACGACCCAGGTGCTCGGCGTCGTCGTGGGCGTCTACCGGAAGCTCGACTGACCCGGCGCGGGCGCCCGGGCCGGTCCCCCGGGACCGCGGCCAGCGCCGCCTTCGCCGCCAGCTTGCTCCTCGGATGCGGCTCGACGGCCTTCTCCCCCCGGCGGGACGATGCCCCCCTCGCCGTCGAGGCCCCCGCACCGGAACGACAGGACCCAGTGCCGGTTCCGACCCAGGCCCACCCGAACCGCCCAGCGGGCCGACGCCGGGACGGGGCCCCGCCGTCCGGCACGAACCCTTCCGGCGCAGCCCCCTCCGGCGCAGGCCCCTCCGGCGAAACCCTCTGAGAGGTGAGCGCTGCGTTTACTGCTTCTGGTAGTCGACGCGATAGGTGACCGCGGAGGGCAGGATGTCGGCGGTGACCCGCACGTTCATCCGCAGGGTGTTCCCATCCAACGAGAACGTGTTCACCCGCCGGCCGCTTTCACTCACGAAGATCTGCTGGAGCCGGCCCCGATTGACCCGATGGCCGACCCGGATTCGGTCCCCCTGGACGTCCCGCTGATTCTGCAGGGAGCCGTCCGCCGGGCTCTCGTAGCTGCGGCTTCCGTCGAAGGTGACCTTGAACTTGTTGTTCCGGTACTCGATCTTCACCGAGTTGATCAGGGGATTTTTCGCCTTCAGCCGGGACAGAGCCAGGCCGCGGATGGCGAAGTTCACGTCTTGGACGCCCCGCTCGAGGGCCTCCTCGATCTTCTGCTCGGCCTGGCTCGCGCTGCCCTTCAGGGTGTAGGTGCCCGCGAAGCGGGCCGGACCCTCGTCCTGCATCTCCGCCACGGGGGGCTGCAGGGTGGACACCAGTAGCGCCGCGGCCAGCGCGATCATCCCGAGGGCGGTCTTCTTCCACGTGCTCATGTCGGTCGTTCTCCTATTTTCGACGTTTGCGTCCCACCCGCAGGGCACCCGCACGGGGCGGGCTCGTCGGGTCTACTCGGACTCGACGAAGAACTGCGCGCCTACCGGCCCGTAGCCTTCGAACACCCGCATCATCAGGGTCCACTCGGCGTCCACCGGCGGGCAGCTTCGCAGGGACGGGAACGCATCGTCCACGTCGTCCCGGGCCCGGGTGTGGCCGAACTCATCCACCAGGGAAAGCTCGAGATTGCGGACCGACGGGACCCCGACGGCCCAGACCTGGTAGCAGCGGGCGCCCTCCAGTCGGACCGGATGCTCCGACGCCTCGCTCGTCGCCAGCCGAGCCCGCAACACGGGCGTGGCGGGCACCGGCGCGGAGCCGCTGCTGGCTCGGTGCCGTTCCCGCAGCTTGCTCGAGATGAAGTCGACCCCCTGCCCCCCGACCGGGTGAGCGCCGACGTCCGCCACCACCGGGCCGTCCGAACCGCCGGCCGGGCCCGCCCCCGCGCCTTCTCCCCCCGAGGTCCCGGATGCGTCGGCGCCCGGGGCGCCGTCCCCGGCACCGGTCCCTGCCCCGCCGCAGGCCCCGGCCAGAGCGAGGAGAGCGAGGCCCGTGAAGGCCCCTCGGCCCGGGAGGGCCGGAAGGAGGGTCGTTCGGAACATCGCCGCCTTGATACGATGGACCCCCCCACCGACTTCAAGTCCCTTCGCGATTTTCCCGCCAAACCGCCGCCGGAACCCCAGGCGGCCTCATCCCGGTCGCCGGCGGAACGCGGCTCAGGCGGCCCGGATCCGGAAGAGCCGCTCCCGGATGCGGTGCACCGCGGCCCCGGAGGGAAGGGTGGGCGCCGCGGCATCGGCCAGGGCCTGCCGGACGGTGCGTTCGAAGGGGATGGGATGGAGCCCGCTGACCACCTCCCAGAACGGCACCACGGTCGGGTCGAGGTCCGTGCCGAGCCCCCGGGCGAGCTCTTCCGTGAGCCCCTGATCGAGCCCGGTCACCACGCCGACGAGCCGCCCGACGGGCCCCACGGGCAGCGGGGGGAGTCCGAGGGAGGCGGGACGATGGCCGAGCAGGTCGGCGGTGCGCCGAAGCACCTCGTCGTGGCTGAGACGCTCCGGGCCCGGGATGTCGTAGGTACCCGTCGCCTGGTCGGGAAGCCGTAGGGCGGCGGTGAGGGCGAGAACCACGTCATCGATGGCGATCGGCCAGGAGTGGTGGCGGAGGAACGGCGGCAAGGGGAGCACGGGCAGCCGCGCCGCCGCCCGGCGGACCATCTCCCAGCTCGACCCCCCCTCCCCCACGATGAGTCCGGCCCGCAGCTCGATGGTCGGCACGCCGCTCTCCCGAAGCAGCCGGCCCGTCTCGACCCGGCTCTTGAGGTGCGGCGAGATCCCGGCGTCCGGCTCCGGGCCTCCCAGGTAGACCAATCGCTCGACGCCCGCGGTCCGGGCCGCCTCGGCGAAGGCCCGGGCGCCATCCGCCTCGCGTTCCGCGTAGCGATTCCCCTGCCCTACCTCGTGGACCAGGTAGAAGGCCGCCCGGCAGCCGGCGAGCGCACGTTCCAGGCTCTGGGGTTTGTGGACGTCCACCTCGACCCAGGGTCGCCGCGGGTCGATCGCCCGGGCCTTCCCCAAGCTGCGGGTCGCGGACCGGACGTCGAGGTCGAGCGCCGCGAGGGCCGGATGAAGGTAGCGACCCACGAATCCCGTCGCCCCGGTGAGGAGCACCCGGTCACCTTCCCCGAGCCGCATCCCGTCCTTCTCCTTCTTCTTCCGTGGAATCGTCGCCCGCATCGGGCGTGCCCTCGGAGGGCGCGCCCGGGTCGAACCGGCCCGGGCGCGGGAACGGCGCCCCCGCCTGCACCGCCCGCCCGATCTCGAGCAGGCGGGACAGCTGCGCCCCGGCGTACCAGGCCTCCTCGAGACCCGGGCCCTCCGGGTCCTGCCGGTAGCAGGCGGCGTTCGGGCCGTAGCTGCAGGCGCCGAGGCAGCCGGAGGAGGTCAAACGGACCGAGCCGCCGCGCATGTAGTAGGCGAGCCCGCACCGCTCGAAGGCCCGCCAGACCTCGTCGAAGAGCGCTTCCGCCCCCCGCTCGGCGCACCGCGGCCCCACGCACACGAGGAGGTGACCCCGGGTGGGAAAGAAACGTGGCCTTCCCGGAAGCGCCGCCATCCCCGGCGGTTGTGGTCCTCTCCGGATGCCGCGGCAACCGCGGCCCGGCTACGGGCGGACGGCTTCCATCCCGGGAGGGGACCCCATGTCGGGACCGGGCGGGGCCGTGGTAGCGTCGATGGGGCATGACGGCGTATGGGCAGGTCGGCCCCTACCAGCTTCTCGCCCGCCTCGGCGCTGGGGGGATGGCGGAGACCTTCGCCGCCCTCAAGCGCGGCCCCGCGGGCTTCGAACAACGGGTGTGCCTGAAGCGCATCCTGCCGAGCCACGCCCACGACGAAGAATTCGTCCGGCTGTTCCTGGACGAGGCCCAGCTCGCCGCCCGCCTTCGCCACGGCAACCTGGTCACCGTGATGGACTTCGGGGAGGCCGCGGGCACCTACTTCCTGGTGCTCGAGCTGGTCGACGGCGTGGACCTCCGGGCCCTCCTTCGCCATCTCCGCCGGGAGCACCGCACCCTGACCTCGGGGCTCGCGATCTTCCTCGCCCTCGAGCTCGCCGCCGCCCTCGACTACGCCCACCGCCCGGATCCCACCGTCGGGCGCGGCGGCATCATTCACCGGGACCTGTCCCCATCCAACATCCTTCTCAGCACCGCCGGCGAGGTGAAGCTGGCGGACTTCGGTATCGCCCGGGCGGTGGAGCGGACCCGGGTGACCCGCACCGGCGTCTCCCGGGGCAAGGTGCCCTACATGGCGCCGGAGTACGCCATCGACGGTCAGTGCGACCCCCGGACGGACCTCTTCGCCCTGGGGGTCACCCTCTACGAGTGCCTGACCGGGCGTCGCCCCCACGATGGCGCCTCGGACGTCGATACCCTTCGTCGGGCTTCTCTGGGGGAGCGGGTACCCGTCTTCGAC
>DAPKRP010000586.1:0-11175 GCA_031800515.1 Polyangiaceae bacterium LLY-WYZ-14_1
CCCCGCCCTTGCCGCTCATCACCAGGATGACGTTCCGCACGTCGGGCACCGGGTCCTGGTCCATCACGTCCCGGGTGGGCACCTGGACGTCCCAGGTCAGGCGCTGATCCTCCGGGGCTACCCCGGCCCCGGTGAGCGCCGACCGGACCGCGTCTTCGACCTGGGCGCGCACCGACTCCGCCGGGGTGGACAGTCGGATCGTCGCCCGGACCTGGGCGCCGTCGACGGAGAGCTCCCGAAGGGTCTCGAGCTCGCCCAGGGTCTTGCCGAAGACCGGGTCCTTCACCTCTTCCAGGGCGGCCCGAACCGCGCGTTCATCGATGGAGCTGGTCATCGATCCGGGGACCTAGTGCCGCGCCGTCGGCACCGCAACGCGCTGGCCCTGCTAGCGTCCGGCGGGATGAGCGGGTCCTCGGTGTTCCCGACGCGGCTCGGGTGGCCGGCGGCGGTATTCCTGGTGGCGGCGGCCGTCTACCTCGCCGTGCTCGGGCCCCAGCGGCGGACCGAGCCCTCCCCGGACAACCACTACGTCCACCTCGCCCGGAGCTGGCTCGCCGGGGAGCTCGGGGTGCTCGGAAACGAGCCCCCGGGGCGAAACGACTGGGCGTGCTTCGACCGGCAGACCGGGCGGCCCTGCCCGCCGGGGCGCTGGTCGTCTCCCCCCGGGGACCAGGCCGAGCGCTACCGCTGGTACGTGTCCTTCCCTCCGTTTCCGGCGGCGGTCATCCTGCCGGCGGTCGCCGTGCTGGGGATCGACTGGCCCGACCGGGTGTTCTGGGCGGTCCTGGCCGGGTTCGGGCCCGCCGCGGTTTTTCTGATGCTCCGGACGCTCCGGGCGACCTCGACGGCGGCGCCCGCCGCCGGAAGGCCGGGGGACGGGGCGGCGACGACGACGACCCCCCCGGGCCTCGGCGCCGATCTCGGCCTGACCGGCCTGTTCGCCTTCGGCAGCGTGTACTTCTTCACCGCGGTCCAGGGGACCGTCTGGTTCGCCGCCCACGTGGTGGCGGTGCCCCTGGTGGCCGGCTACGTCGCCGCGTCCCTCGGAGCCCGACGGCCGGTTCTGGCCGGCATCTGCCTGGGCCTCGCCTTCCTGACTCGCCCCACCACGGCGCTCCTGGTGCTGCTCTTCGCCGGAGAGGCGCTTCGGGTGGCCCGGCGCCCGGACGCGCCAGCGCCGCCGGACGGGGCCGGGTGGCCTAGGCGGCTCTGGGTTTGGCTCGGCGGGGTCGCGCCGCGGCGGTTTCTGGCCCGGGCGGTTCCCTTCGCCCTGCCGATCCTCGCCTGCGGTGGGGTCGCCATGGTCCACAACCTCGCCCGTTTCGGCGACCCCTTCGAGTTTGGCCACAGCTTCCTGCAGATCCGTTGGCGCCCCCGCATCGAGACCTGGGGTCTGTTTTCCTACCACTACCTGGGGCGGAACCTCGGCGTGTTCCTGGCGAGCCTTCCCTGGCTATCCGCCGAGGCCCCTCATCTGAAGATCAGCCTTCACGGGCTGGCGTTGTGGTTCACCACACCTCACCTGCTGCTGGTCCTCTTTCCGAAGCGGGTGACGGCGACCTGGGTCGCTGCGTCCCTCGCCGCCGGAGCGGTCTGTCTGCTCGACCTCCTCTACCAGAACAGCGGCTGGGTTCAGTTCGGCTATCGCTTCGCCCTCGACTACCTGCCCCTGGCCTTCGCCCTCATCGCGATGACCGGCCGCCGCTTCGGCCCCGTCTTCTGGAGCCTCGCCGTCTTCGCGGTGGCGGTGAACGCCTTCGGGGCGGCCACCTTCGACCGGGCCTGGCGCTTCTACGACGACGATGGGAGCCAGACCCTCATCTTCCAGCCGGATTGACCCCGGTCACCTGGAACCCCTTCCCCTTCGAGGCGCCGGGGCTAGGCACGGCCCGTGGCGGCAGACCGCCCCCCGATCGCCCAACCCCTCCGCTGGCTCGTCTTCGCCGGCAGCTTCGCCCTCGTCGCCGTCGCCCTGTCCCAGGTGCCGACGAGGGACCCTCCGGGGGAGGTGACCCCGGGACCCTGGACCTCGGCGCTACCGCCCCTGCTGGCGGTCTGGGTCGCGGCGTTCTTCCGCCGGGTGATCGAGGCATTGCTCTCCGCGGTGGTCCTCGGGACCGCCCTCGCCTTCGGCGTCGACCTGGCGGAAGGCGCCCGGGCCTTTCTCTGGGCGAACGTGGCCAACCCCTTCAACCTGGCGATCATCGGGTTCACCTTCGCCCTGGTCGGGATGGTCAACGTCACCAGCCGGAGCGGCGGGAACCAGGGCCTGGTCGATGCCGTCGCCCGCCTGGCGAACGGTCCCCGGTCCACCCGGGTGGCCACGGGCCTCATGGGGCTCGCCATCTTCTTCGACGACTACGCCAACTCGGTGGTCGTCGGGACCACCATGCGTCGGCTCACCGACGGCTGGCGCATCTCCCGGGAAAAGCTCGCCTACCTGGTGGACTCCACCGCGGCCCCCATCGCGGGCCTCGCTCTCATCTCCACCTGGATCGCCTACGAGGTCGGGCTCTTCGCCGAGGTCGGACAGGAGATCGGCCTCGAGCTCGGCGGCTACCAGCTGTTCCTCGCGGTGCTCCCCTTCCGCTTCTACTGCCTGGCGGCGCTCGCGGTGGTCTTCGCCGGGGCGCTCAGCGGCCGTGACTTCGGGCCGATGCGGGACGCGGAGTGCCGGGCCGCCGAGACCGGCGCGGTGCACGGCCCGGATGCCGAGCCGCTGGGCGGCGGTAGCCTCGACGCCACCCGACCGCCGGAAAACGCGCCCCACCGCTGGGGCAACGCCGTCCTACCGATCGCCGTCGTCGTCTTCGGGGTGATGGGAGGCATGCTCTGGTCGGGTCGGGGGGCGGTCGCCGAGGCCGGGGTCCCCTTCGACTTGTTCGACGGGCGGGTCTGGCGGCTGGCCTTCGGAGGCGCCGACTCGGCTCAGGTGCTCCTCGTCGCCTCCCTGGTGGGAAGCGCCGTCGCCATCGGCCTCGCGGTCGGACAGGGGATCCTGGGTCTGAAGGAGGCTGGGGTCGCCTGGCTTCGCACCTTCCCGGCGATGGCGAGCACGGTGGCCGTCCTGATCCTGGCCTGGGCGATCAAGAGCGTCTGTCTCGAGCTCGGCACCGACCGCTTCATCCTCTCGGCCTTGGGGGAGGACGTGCCCCTCACCGTCCTTCCCCTGGCGATCTTCGGGCTCGCCGCGGTCACCGCCTTCGCCACCGGGACGAGCTTCGGGACGATGGGGATCCTGCTGCCGGTGGCCCTGCCCCTGGCCCACGGGGTCGCCGGGGGGGAGGTCACCGTGGAGCTTTACCTGGTCGGCGCCGCCGTCCTGGACGGGGCCATCTTCGGCGACCACTGCTCGCCGATCAGCGACACCACCGTGCTCTCGTCGGCGGCGACGGGCTGCGACCACATCGACCACGTTCGCACCCAGGTGCCCTACGCGGTGACCGGCATGCTGCTCGCGGCCCTGGTCGGCTACCTCGCCCTGGCCCTGGGCACCCCCCGGTGGGTCCCCTATCTGCTCATCCCCGCGGGGGCCGCCGCCGCCTTTCTCGTCATCGGTCGCCCGGTCACCGGAAGCGGCCAGGCAGTCCGCCCCGGAACGGGGTCGGGCCCCGACTCCACCCTGCGTCGCTGACGTCGGCGGGCCATCGGGTCGCGGTGGGCCGACGCCCGGGGGGCCCGGGTCGGCGGCCTCAGCGGCCGGAGGGGCGCACGGTGGACACCTGGCGGCAGGTGTCCCCGAAGCTCACCAGGAGGTAGGAGGTGCACTCCAGGGGGATGAGCTCCTCCGTGTCGTCCTGCCGGACCACCCGCAAGGTGCAGGAGATGTAGCCGTTGCCGTCCGTGTCCCGCGACTGGCAGGTCGCATAGTGGCCCTTCTGGTCCGGGTAAAGCTTCTGCCCATAGTCGACGGCGAGCTCTTCCGCGTTCTGCTGGCGCCAGCCGGCGACGATCCAGGGCCAGCCCAGCGCGATGCCCAGGATGGCGACCGTCAGGGTGCCGAAGAAGGCGGCGGCGAACTTGGGCCGCTTACGGAAAAATCCCCAGAGCGAGCGCATCCCCGAGGGTACCCGGTCGGCCTGCGGGACGCACCCGGCCGACTTCATCCCGCCCCCGGGGCCACCGTATCTTCCCCGGGCCATGCCCCTCGCCCGTCGAGCGCTCGTCCCACGCGCCCGGTTCGTCCCGCTTCTCTTCGGGCCGGCGGCCATCGTCGCCACCGTGCTCGTCCTGGCCGGCTGCGACCTTCGCTTCCGGGTCGACCTGAACCGCACCGATTGTGCCCCGGACGGCACCTGCCCTCCGGGGTTCCTCTGCGACGTCTCCACGGATACCTGCCGCCCGAGCATGGGCGATGATGACGACGACGACGACGACGATGTCCCCGACTGCCCGACGCCGGAACGCCTCTGCTCGAACGGCCGGATCTGCTGCGGGGAAGGCGAGGAATGCGTCGACGGCTTCCAGTGCCTGCCGGTCTGCGAGACAGTCCGCTGCGGGGACAATGGCACCCTCTGCTGCGGCGACGCACAGGTCTGTCTCGACGGGGTCGTCTGCGCCGCCGACTGCCCAGCGGAACAGGCGCTCTGCGGGTCGGCCTTCGACGTCTGCTGCCCGGCGGGGGACGTCTGCGTGGACGATGCCTGTCAGACCCCTGGAGCACCCTGCGGAGACGACTTCGACTGTCTCACCGAAGGCACCTACTGCGAGCCGACCATCGGTCGCTGCCTCCCGATCCCGGACCTCGACCCACCCTGCGAGATCCGGCCGGAGTTCGACCAGGTGGCCCCTGTCGTGGAGTGGCACTGGGCCGGGGTCGACCTCGACGGCGGGGCCCTTTGGGCGAACGTCGGGGCCACTCCGATGGTGGGGGACGTCTCCGGCGACGGCATCCCGGACGTCGTGGTGCCCGTCTACCGGACCGACGCCCTGGACAACGGCATCCTGGTCGGGCTCAACGGGCGGCCGGATTCGAGCGACGGGGAGCTCCTGTTCTACGTCGACGGCGCGGACCGACCCCAGGGGGTGAGCCCCGTAGCCCTCGGCAACCTCGACGGCGACCCGGCCCTCGAGGTGGTCTACCGTGTCCGCAGCGGCGGCGTCCGAATCGTCGACATCGACATGAGCGAGCCCGATCTCGGGGCCCGAGCCAAGACCGTCCCCGTCCGGGACGACGCCGGCGAGCCGACCGGCGACCTGCAGTTCCGCAACTCGGGCTTCGGCATGTCCGTTCGTGGCGCACCGGCCCTGGCGGACCTGAACCAGGATGGGACGCCGGACGTCGTCATCGGCTGCCACGCCCTGGACGGCCGGGACATCTCCGACCCGAGCCTCGATTTCTTCGACTACGGCAACTGCATCTTCGACAACGACTACAGCCACGTCGCCGTCGCCGACCTCGATGGGGACGGCCTGCCCGAGGTGACCTCCGGGGCGGTCGCCCTGAACGCCGTCCCCCAGGGCGAGGAATCCACGGTGCTCTGGGGCCAGGATTCGAACCATCGCGTGCCGGCCGTCGCGGACCTGGACCTGGACGGAACCCCAGAGGTCATCGGGGTACGGGGTGGCAACCTCATCGTCCGCGCCGGGAACGACGGCACGATGCTGATCGGCCCCGGGGGGGCCTGGGCGGACGGGACCTTCGCCATCCCCGGGGGAGGGGTTGGCGGTCCGCCGACGGTGGCCGACTTCGACGGGGACGGCCGGCCGGAGATCGCCGCCGCCGGACGCGCCGCCTACGCCGTCTACGACCCGGATTGCCTCCCTGCGGGGGACGACCCGACAGACCCGGACCGGCTCGGCACGGAAGACCCGGCCAACTGCGAGGACGGGTTCCTCCGCTGGACCGCCGCTACCCAGGACATCTCGTCGAGCGTCACCGGGTCCAGCGTCTTCGACTTCCAGGGGGACGGCCGAGCGGAGGTCGTCTACAACGACGAGTGTTTCCTCCACGTCTACGACGGGACCACCGGCGCCGGAGTGCTGGCGGAGACGATCTACAACACCTCCCGGACGGTCACGGAATATCCCATCGTCGTCGACGTCGACCGGGACGGGAACAGTGAATTTGTCGTCCCGGCGAACAACGATAAGGTCGGCCGGGACGGCTGCATCGATCTCTATCGGGATCGCCTCGGTCTCGGGGCCGACGACCCCCTTCCGCCGGAGGTCCCGGAAAACGGCACCCAGGGCATCTTCGTGTTCGGCGATCTCCAGGACCGCTGGGTCCGTACCCGCCCGGTCTGGAATCAGTACACCTACCACGTCACCAACGTGACGGATCGGGGAGAGATTCCCACGGTAGAGCCGGACAACTGGGACCGCCCAGGCCTCAACAACTATCGCACCAACGTGCAGGGCGACGGGGTGTTCAACGTGCCCAACCTGACCGTCAGCCTGGTCGCCGCAGGAGAATGTGCCGGTCGGCGCGTGCGGCTTTCCGCCGTGGTGGTCAATGCCGGGAGCCGAGGCGTTCCTCCAGGCATCTCCCTGTCCTTCTTCCAGAGCACGGACGGCGAGGCCGAGGTCGAGGTCGCCGACGCCGCCACCACCCGGCCGTTGCTTCCCGGGGGCTCGGAACGGGTCACGGTGACCATCGACGACCTGCCGGCGGGCGTGGACCTTCTCTTCCGGGTGGCGGTGGATGGAGGCGATGGGGCCTCGCCGGAAGACAGCGCCGTCCCCGAGTGCATCGAAGACGACAACGAGGCGACGGGCACCGAACGCTGCCCGGTGCTCCGCTGATCGCGGGGACAGGGGCCCGGGGCCGCCCCGTCGGCCTGGCGATGCATGCCGACCGGTCCCATTTCCCCCGGCTCTAACGACGCCGCCGTTCCCTTTCCGCGGGATCATGATTCGAGTATCTTGCCCCATCCCGTGTCCCGGACTTCGCCGCGATCGACCGCCCTCGAGCGGGTCCGCCAACCGGCGGATGCCCTCCTGGAATCCGACCGGAGCACCACGCGGTTCTTCTCCTTGCTGATGATCTGGAGCGCGCCGCTCTCCGTGCTGCTGATGGAGCTCCTCGGAGGGGATCCCTGGCGCCGGCGGCTGGCCCAGGGAGCGACCGTGGCGTTCGTGGTGCTGTGTGGGGCCCAGCTTTACGCCTCCCGGCGGGGGCTCCGGCCCCATCCCCGGTTCGACCTGTTCTTCGGGGTGGCCAGCGCCGGTCTATTCCTGTTCCTGCTCCCCTTCTTCGGGGTGCTGAGCGCCATCGTGATCATCATCCCTCTGGGGCTGATGATCCTGATCCATTCGGAAAGCCTTCCCGCGGCGGTAGCCACCTACGTCACCGTGGCCGCCGGCCAGGTGGGGCTGACCCTGGGGATCGTGTTGGGAGGGTTGGAGGACCGCGCGCTCTCTCCGATCGCCGAGCAGCCGGTGAACCCCCTGGTCCTGCTCCTCTTCCAGCAGCTGGCCTTCCTGTTGGCCTTTCTAGTCGCTCGGGCGAGCCGTCAGTTCACCCGGAGCAACCTCGAGGCGCTCGCGGTGGCGGTCCGGAAGCTCGCCCAGCGGGAGGCCGAGCTGTTCGAGGCCTACGACGAGCTCGCCCGGGCCAGTACCCGGGTCGGCGGACCTCTGACGGGCGCCCGCCTCGGGCGCTGGACCCTGGGGGACCTGATCGGTCGGGGCGGCGCCGGCGAGGTCTACGAGGCGGTCGCCGCGGACGACGCCACCGTCGCCGCGATCAAGGTGCTGAGCCGGTCCACCATCGAAGACCCGGACCTCGTCGAACGCTTCCTGCGGGAGGCTCGCCTCCTCGGGGAGATCGACAGCCCCCACGTCGTTCGCCTGCTCGAGCTTCCCACCGGCGGGGTCGGCCTCCCCCACCTCGTCCTCGAACGGCTCCAGGGGGAGACCCTGGCCGAGCTGCTTCGGCGGCGGGGTCGGCTGAGCCTCCCGGAAGTCGTCGTGCTCTCGGAGGAGATCGCGAGCGGGCTTCAGGCCGCCCATCGCCTGGGCGTCATCCACCGGGATCTCAAGCCGAGCAACGTCTTTCTGGACCAGCGCGCCGGGGTTCCCTGCTGGAAGATCCTCGACTTCGGCGTCTCCAAGATGCCCGACTTCGCGCCGACCCAGGGCAACTTCATCCTGGGAACCCCCGCCTACGCCGCACCGGAACAAGTGCGGGGCGGGCGGCTCGATGGCCGGGTGGACGTCCACGCCCTCGCCGCGGTCTGCTATCGCGCTCTGACGGGGCAGGCGCCATTCGCCTCTCCCAACCCGGAGCAGACCCTCGAGCTGGTTCGGGATCGCATGCCAGCGCCGCCGACGGGCCTCCGGCCGGATCTGCCTCGGGCCGTCGACGACGTGCTTCGATGGGGCTTGATGAAGCGGCCCCGGGACCGAGCGCCCTCGCCGACGGCCTTCGCCGAGGCCCTCGCCCGCGCCGCCGCCCCCGCCTACAGCATCCGAGCCCTCGGCAGCAGCGGTGCTCAGCCGACGTCGAACAGCGCGGCGAGCTCGGCGTCGTCCTGAAGGCGCGCCTTGATCGCCTCCCGGGCCAGCCGCACCCGGCTGCGGATGGTGTTGGCCGGGGCCCCGGAGGCTTCCGCCACCTCCGCCAGGGAGAGGCCGAAGAAGCCCCGGAGGACCAAGGCTTCCGCCTGTTCCGGGGGCAGGTCGGAGAGCAGCCGGAGGGTCGTGGTCCGCCGGTGGTCGGGCTCGCTGGTGTGGACGCCGGACGACCGTTCCGACCAGAGGTCGTCCGGTTCGACGGCGCCCTCTACGCCCGACCAGTAGCGATGGCGTCGCTTCGCCACCCGCAGCACGTGCCGCGTCGCGATGCGCACGGCGTAGCGGGTCACGGAGCTGTGGTTGGCGAAGGCGGGCAGCGCTTTGCCCACGGCGATGAGGCTTTCCTGTACCGCATCGTCGAGGTCTGGATGTCCGGCTCCGAGCAAGCTCCGGGCGAGACGAAACACCGCGGGTGCGACGGACCGCAGGGTGTCATCCAGCGTCGCCCGGTCCCCCCGGCGCAGCGCGGCCAACGTTTCCGCGTCGAGTCTCCCCTTCGCCGTCAAGCTTCCGCACCCCGGCTCTCGTGACCGACCGTCACGCAGACCCAGACCTTGTCATCGCTCGCCCGGGGGGGCCAGTTGTCGGACCGGGGGGGAAGGTCGGCTCCATCACCGGGCCAGCCGTTCCGGGACGGCCTCCGGTGGCATGGATCACCGGGGAGACGGTGAGCCCGGGGCGCCGTCGCCAGGGGCCAGGGCGTCCGCCAGGCTGTCGACCCGGCGGCGTTCTTCCGGGGACATGCCGTCGAGGATGCGCTGGGCGGCTTCCGGCTCGTCGAGGGCCAGGGACACGCGGGCCGCGGCGAGGCGCGCCCAGGCGCTCGCCGCGGAGCCCGGCTGCCGCTCTGCCACCGCGAGGTAGATGCCCCGGGCACGGGCGAGCTCCCCGGCGCCCTCGGCGGAGGCGGCCGCCTCGAAGCTCGGGTCGTCGCGATCGTCGCCGTCTCCCCGGGCCGCTTCCGACCCGGAGACCGCCGGCGGCTGGGCGAACACCTCGACCACCGGTGGGGGCGCCGCCGGCGGGCTCGGTGCCAGGGCCTCCACGGCCAGGGCGAGCAGCAGGCCGGCGGCGAGGCCGGTCAGGGTGAAGCCCCCCCGTTCCAGCCAGCGCGCGCCCCGGGAACCCGAGCGGCGCCGGGAGGACTGGGCCAGGCGCACCGTCGGACCGGTGGGCCCTTCGTCTTCTTCGATGCGGATGGGAGCGGCGGTCCGGTCCGGGGCGCCCACCGTGGCCGATCGTTCGAGCGCCCCCAGCGCCTGGTCCAGCTGGGCGTCGAGCCGTCGCGCCATCTCCGGGTTCGACAGGGCGGCGTCCTCCTTCCGGCCGAACTTCCGGAGCGCCCGGAGGACGTCGACTTCGACCGCGAGCTCCGGGCTTCGTCGCGTGGCGTCGTCCAGCTTGCGATGCAGGTCGCTCGAGCGCGGGTTGAAGTCTTCTGGGGCGAGCTCGTCGAGGAGCTCGTCGGCGGTGTCGTGGGGGTCGCGGGAGGCGGTCATGCCAGGCTCGGTCGACGGTCGATGCGGGGGGCGGGACCCGGGCCGCCGCTGGCGCCGGATCCTGCCGCCTTCCCCCTCCTAGTGTCGTCGAGCGAGGTTTGCGGCTCAACGTCCGGGGGAGAAAGCGACACTTCCGCGCGATTTGTGGGCTCACGGGGTCGGATTCTACGATCGGCTGGTCAAGAAAATCCGTGGGGGGAAGATCGACCGGTCCGCCGGCGGCCGTGATCGATCCGCCTACGACCTGTGCACGAGGGGTGTGCGGTCCACCGAGATGTCGGCCGGTCCGCGGGAAGGCCACGCGTGCAAGAGCTCGACCCATTCGCCGGAAAGCTCATCGGACGCCGCTATCGACTGCTACGGCTGCTCGCCAAGGGGGGCATGGGCCGGGTCTACGAGGCGGAGCAGCTCTCATTGAAGCGCCCCGTGGCCGTCAAGGTCATGGCCTACCCCGTCGACCCGGGGGAGCTTTCCGTTTACCACAAGCGCTTCGAGCGGGAGGCGGAGATCCTCTCCCGCCTCCAGTCGCCCCACACGGTCAGCGTCATCGATTACGGGGAAGACCGGGGGGTCCACTTCATCGTCATGGAGCTGCTCGAAGGGGCGACCCTTCGCCGGCTCATCGACCAGAGCGCACCCTTCGACCCCCGCCGGGCGGTCAACCTCGCCATGCAGATGGCGGAGGGGCTCGTCGCCGCCCACCGCAACGGGATCGTCCACCGGGACCTGAAGCCCGGCAACGTCATCGTCTGCGCTGCCGGGGACGAAGAGCACGTCAAGCTCGTCGACTTCGGCATCGGCAAACGTTTCCTCGCCGACCAGGGGGGGGAGCTCACCCACCAGGGCATGGTCCTCGGCTCGCCGCTCTACATGGCCCCGGAACAGTTCGTCGGGGCCGCGCCCGACCCCCGGACGGACATCTACGGGCTGGGACTGTGCCTCTGGGAGATGTTGACCGGTCGCAGCCCCTTCGCCGGTCGACCGACCCACCCGCCGGTGCCCCTCCCCCTCGAGCTCACCAAGATCCCCCTGCTGCGCTGGGAGACGCCCCTTCCGGTGACACCGTCCCTCGAGGCTCTGGTCTCCCGATGCCTGGCCCGGGAGCTCGAGGATCGGCCGAAGACGATGGCGGAGATGCTGAGCCAGCTTCGGGCGATGC
>DAPKRP010000587.1:0-5215 GCA_031800515.1 Polyangiaceae bacterium LLY-WYZ-14_1
TCGGGGTGTCGGTCGCCCCGGGTGCGAGGGACGCCGCCCCGGGGCTCCGAAGGCCCGCCGCAGCGGTCAGGAGGGCGCCCGAGGATGCCCGGCGCTCCGGCAGACCGCCGGAGGCCGACTGCCGCGGCTCGTGGCGGACGAGGGGGCCCGAGGGACGGGCGGCGAGGAGGCGCCGTTCCCGCGAGGACCGGTCCCGGTGCCGTTGCGTCCCGTCGTTACCACCGTCCGCTCGGGCGCCGGTGGCCGGCCCTAGAACCAGCCCGAGGATGCCGCAGAGAAAACACGTCCCGCGAAGGTGGAGGCGATTCGGGACGCTGGCTCGGCGCATGGAACACGGATTGGGATGAAGCACCGTCTTGTCAACGGTTGCCCGGTCCGCGGGAACGTTCAGGGGCACGAAAAGACGGCGCCGGCGGTCTGCCCCCCGCCGGTTCCTTCGCCATCGGGGCCCGGGCTCCTATGCTGCGACGGGTGCCGGAGCTCACCCATTTCCCCGACGCCATCGACGCCTTCTGTCGGCACCTGAGCGGCGAGCAGCGCGCGTCCGCCCACACCGTCGCCGCCTACCGCGCGGACCTTCGAAGCCTCGCGACGTTTCTCGCCCGGGAGGGTCTGCCCACCGACCCGGGCGCCGTCGACACGGGACATCTTCGCCGCTGGCTCGGGGCGGGCCATCGTGGGGGCAACGGTCCCGCGACGCTCTCTCGGCGGGCGTCCGCGGCGGCCTCCTTCTACCGCTTCCTCGTGCGGCGAGCCCACCTGCCCCGGGACCCCACGGCGGGGCTCGGACGCCCGAAGCTCCCGAAGGAGCTGCCGACGATGGTCGCCGTCGAGGAAGCCTTCGAGCTGCTCGCCGCCCCGGGTAAGGACGCCGACCGGCCCGAGGCGCTGACCCGTCGAGACCGGGCGATCCTCGAGCTGCTCTATGGCGCCGGTCTGCGGGTTGCGGAGCTCGTCGGCCTGGCCCTCGGCGACGTCGACCGGGAACGCCGGGAGCTCCGGGTGGTGGGCAAGGGGCGGAAGGAACGCCGAGTTCCCTACGGCCCTCCGGCGGGGGAGGCCCTCGCCGACTATCTCGAGGTCCGGGCGCGGCTCCGCGGGCGGCACGGACGGCAGGACCCGGACGCCCTCTTCCTGGGTCGCCACGGGACGCGACTGACCGCGCGCTCGGTGCAGGACATCGTCCGGCGCTATGGCGCCCTCGGGGCGGGTCGGGGGGACCTCCATCCCCACGCCCTCCGCCACGCCTGCGCCACCCACCTCCTCGAGGCGGGGGCCGACCTCCGGGGGATCCAGGAGCTCTTGGGCCACGCGGATCTCGGAACGACCCAGCGCTACACCCGAGTCGGTCTGGATCACCTGCTCTCCGCCTACGACCGCGCCCATCCCCACGCCCGTTCCGGGGGCGGGGGCTCGTGACCGCGGCTCGCCGGGGCGCCAACTGGTTCATCGCCTTTCCCGTCCCCGACGACGAAGGCTGGCTGGATGCTCGGGTCGGACCCCCCCCGGACAGGGTTCGTCGCTTCCATCCCGCGGACCTCCACGCCACCCTGGCCTTTCTCGGACCGGTCGAGGAATCGGCGGCGCGGCGGGCGTTCGAGCTGGCCCGGGGCCTCTCGTCGTTGCCGCCGCCCCTTCGGATCGGGCTGTCTCGGGTGGTCGGGATGGGGCCGCCCGGGCGGTGGTCCGCCCTGTCCGCCCTCCTCGCCGCGGGCCGGCCGGAGCTCGAAGACGCCATCGCCGCTGGCCGGGAGCCGATCCTGTCCGCCGCGGGGGCGCCGCCGGACCGCCGTCCGCCCCTCCCCCACGTGACCGTCGCTCGCCTCGCCCGGCGGGCCGGGCCGGGGGAACGCCGGGCGGCAGAGCGCTGGGCAGAAACCCTCGACCTCTCGCCGGTCGTCCCGACGGTCGAGGCGCTTGCCCTCTATACCTGGTCCGAGGATCGAACGGACCGCCTGTTTCGAATCGTCGACCGGGCGCCCCTCCCGGGAGGCCCGGGGGCCGGCGGCTGAGCCCGAGCCCGGCTCCCGTGGTAAGAGCCTCCGTCCGTGGAGACGACGTTTCACGCGACCACCATCGTCGCCGTGCGACGAGACGGGGTCGGCGCGATGGCCGGCGACGGCCAGGTGTCCCTCGGCCAGACGGTGGTCAAGGGGGCCGCCCGGAAGGTCCGTCGGATCGCGGGCGGCCGTGTCCTCGCCGGATTCGCCGGGGCCAGCGCCGACGCCTTCACCTTGCTCGAACGATTCGAGGCCAAGCTCGAGGCGCACCGGGGCAGCCTGGCCCGGGCTGCGGTGGAGCTGGCCAAGGACTGGCGCACCGACCGGTATCTCCGCCGCCTCGAGGCGATGCTGGTGGTGATGGACGCGGACGGGCTCTTCCTGGTCTCCGGGACTGGCGACGTGATCGAGCCGGACGAGGGCGTCGTCGCCATCGGCTCCGGGGGCGCCTACGCCCTCGCCGCCGCCCGGGCGCTCCTGCGTCACACCGGCCTCGGCCCCGCCGAGGTCGCCCGGGAAGCGATGCGGATCGCGGCGGGGATCTGCGTCTACACGAACGACGAGATCGCGGTCGAGACCGTGGGCGACGAAGGGGACGGCGGTCCGGACGCGACGGCCCCCGGCGCCGGGGAGGCCGGACGATGAGTGGCACCGGTGGGGCTGGCGACGGCGGCGCCGGGATGCTCGGCGCCGCCCCCGCGATGACCCCTCGGGAGATCGTCGGGGAGCTCGACCGATACATCATCGGGCAGGACAAGGCGAAGCGCGCGGTCGCCGTCGCCCTCCGGAACCGCTGGCGACGGCAGCAGGTCGCACCCGAGCTCCGGGAAGAGATCGCCCCGAAGAACATCATCATGATCGGGCCGACGGGGGTCGGGAAGACCGAGATCGCCCGCCGTCTCGCGAAGCTGGCGCGCGCGCCCTTCGTCAAGGTCGAAGCCAGCAAGTTCACCGAGGTCGGCTACGTCGGCCGGGACGTGGAATCGATGATCCGGGACCTGGTCGAACAGGCCCTCCAGATGCTCCGGGCGGAGGAGACGAGCCGGGTCCGGGACCGGGCCCGGGATCTCGCGAAGGACCGGCTGGTGGCCCTCCTGGTCGACGACGACCCCGCGGGGCGGGATGCTCGGGCGCCCGGGGCCCCCGGCGCGACCCGGGGAGGGAGCGCGGCCGGCGCTCCCCCGGACCAGACGGGTACCTTCTTCGGTCCGTTCCTGGTGACCCCGCCGCCGGGTCGCGGGCCGGCGGTGGGAGACGGCGGCCCCGGGGCGTCCGGACGTCCTGCGGCGGGCGGCGTTCGGGTCGTCGACGAGACGGAAGCCCGAAGGCTCCGCCAGCAGCTCGACAAGGGCGAGCTCGATGACCGGGAGGTCGAGCTCGACCTGCCGGACTCGTCCAACCCCTTCATGACGATCTTCGGCGCCCAGGGGCAGGAGGAGATGGACCTCGGCAGCCTCCTGTCGAACGTCCCGGGATTCCGGGGCAAGACCAAGCGCCGGAAGGTCTCGGTCCCCGACGCCCTGCGCATCCTGGAAGACGAAGAGGCGGAGAAGCTGGTCGACATCGACCGGATCAAGAAGGACGCGGTGGCCCGCACGGAGCAGGCCGGCATCGTCTTCCTCGACGAGGTCGACAAGGTCGCCGGCCGCCAGCAATCCGTCGGTGGCCCGGACGTATCCCGGGAAGGGGTGCAGCGGGACCTGCTCCCCATCGTCGAAGGCTCGACGGTGATGACGAAGTACGGGCCCGTGAAGACGGACCACATCCTGTTCATCGCGGCGGGCGCCTTCCACGTCGCGAAGGTCTCGGACCTCATCCCAGAGCTCCAGGGGCGGTTTCCCATCCGGGTCGAGCTCGACGCCCTGGTGAAGCGCGACTTCGTTCGGATTTTGACCGAACCCCGAAACGCCCTGACCAAGCAGTATCAGGCGCTCCTCGGGACGGAGGGCGTCACCCTCGAATGGGGAGAAGACGCCCTCGAGGCCATCGCCGACTACGCCCAGCAGGCGAACGAGCGCTCCGAGAACATCGGCGCCCGACGGCTCCACACCATTCTCGAAGCCCTCCTCGAAGAGCTCAGCTTTCAGGCGCCGGAGCGAGCCGGCGACACGGTCCGGGTGGACCGGGAGATGGTCCGGTCGACCCTAGAGCCGATCCTCGGGGACGAAGAGCTCTCCCGCTACATCCTCTGACCAGGTCGATGGCGTCGTCGATGGGAGACGGTCCCCGGGAAGGTTCGCCGGGAGTCCAACGGGTGGTCGACAAGGCGGCCACCCTCCACGAAGCCCTGCCCTACATCCGTCGCTTCCACGGCGAGACCTTCGTCGTGAAGTACGGCGGCCATGCGATGGTGGACCCGGAGCTCCAGTCGTCGTTCGCCCGGGACGTCACCCTGCTGAAGTACGTGGGCATCCACCCGGTCGTCGTCCACGGCGGCGGCCCTCAGATCGACGAGATGCTCGTCTCCCTGGGGGGAAGCTCGGAACGGGTGGACGGCCTGCGGGTCACCGACGAAGAGACCATGAAGGTGGTCGAGATGGTGCTCGGCGCTCGGGTCAACCAGGAGATCGTCTCTCTGATCTGCGGCCATGGGGGTCGCGCCGTCGGATTGACCGGCCGGGACGATGGCTTTCTGGTGGCCCGCCGGATCGAACGGATGCGAACCCGCGGGGGTCAGGAAGTGGACCCCGGTCGCGTCGGCGAGGTCCGGAGCGTCGACCCGAAGCTGCTCCGGGACCTGGTCGGTGGCGGCTTCATCCCCGTGGTGGCGCCGGTGGCCGTCGACGACACGGGCCGGTCCCTGAACGTCAACGCCGACACCGCCGCCGGGCGGATCGCCGAAGCCCTCGGGGCCCGAAAGCTGATCCTTCTGACCGACACGGAAGGCGTGAAGGATGCGGAGGGACGGGTTCGCTCGTCCCTCTCGGCGGCGGACGCGGCGCTCCTCGAGCACGAGGGAGTGCTCCAGGGAGGCATGATCCCCAAGGTCCGGTGCGCCCTCGATGCCCTGGCGGGCGGGGTGCGCAAGGCCCACATCGTGGATGGCCGCCGCAAGCACGCGATCCTGCTCGAGCTATTCACGGACGAGGGGGTCGGCACCGAGATACTGGGGACGGGCTGAGCTGCGCCCTACTACCGGGAGCGGCGCAAACCCGGTTCGAACTTCCGGGTAGGGGTACGACTACCGACCGAGCGCCACTCTGCTACGCCGAGAC
>DAPKRP010000588.1:0-2782 GCA_031800515.1 Polyangiaceae bacterium LLY-WYZ-14_1
GGGTGGGCGAAGGCGAGCTCCCGCGGGCACTTCAGATGCGCGAGCCGGGAACGGCAGAAGGCGACGAGCTCGTCGGCCAGGCGGCTCGTCCCATCCTGGGGCTCGTGAAGCTCGACGACGGCCACGACGCGCTCGCCGAACTCGTCGTCCGGGACACCGAACACCGCCGCCTCCGCGACGGCGGGATGGTCGAGGAGCACCACCTCCGTCTCCCGGGGATAGACGTTGACCCCGCCGGTGATGATCGTGAACGCCTTCCGATCGGTCAGATAGAGAAAGCCGTCTTCGTCCACCCGACCGACGTCGCCCATGGTCGCCCACCCCTTCGGGTGGAGGGCGGCCCGGGTCTTCTCCGGCGCGTTGTGGTAGCGGAGGGTCCGGGGGCTCTCGAAGTAGACGGTGCCCGTTTCCCCGACCGGCAACTCCTCCCCGTCGTCGCCGACGATGTGGATCGTGCAGCGCCAGGGGCGGCCGACGGTGCCCGGGTGGTCGAGCCACTCGGCGCTGGTGCAGTGGACGAGGCCCAGGCTTTCCGTCCCTGCGTAGTACTCGTGGAGGATCGGCCCCCACCAATCGATCATCGCGCGTTTGACGGCGGGCGTGATGGGCGCGCCGGAGTGGATCGCGACCCGGTGGCTCGACAGGTCGTGAGCCCGCCGAACGTCCTCCGGCAAGCGGAGCATCCGGACGAACATGGTCGGCACCCACTGGCTGTGGGTCACCCGGTGCGCCTCGATGAGCGCCAGGGCTCGGGCCGGGTCGAAGCGATCCATCACCACGACGGTGCCCCCGAGGCGGTGGACGGTCAGGGAAAAGCGGAGCGGCGCCGCGTGGTAGAGGGGTGCCGGGGTGAGAAAGACGTCCCCCTGGTCCAGCAGGAAGAGCTCCCGCATGCGGTCGACCCGGCGCCGGTCGCTGCCCAGGGGTGCCAGGCTGATCGGTGCCCGCACCCCCTTGGGTCGCCCCGTCGTGCCCGAGGTGTAGAGCATGTCCGCGCCCTCGATGTCCGGAACCTCGACCGAGGCCGGGACCGCGTCGACGACCCGGTCGAGGGACACCCAAGGGTCGCCCGGCGGGGTGCCGAACACCCAGCGTCGGGGGGCCGGGAGCGCGTTCCCGGCGACGACGCCCGGGGCGGTCGGACCCCCGGCGAGGGAGGCGGTGGTGAGAAACACCTGCGCCCCCGAATCGGCGAGGATGTAGTCCACCTCCGCCGGCTTCAGGTGGGTGCTCATCGGCGTGAAATAGAGCCCGGCCCGCTGCGCCGCCCAGGCGGCGACGAAGAAGTCGACGCCGTTCGGCAGCCGGAAGGCCACGCCATCCTCCGCCTCGAGGCCAGCGGCGCGGAACGCGCGAGCCAACGCGGCGCTCCGGTCGGCGAGCTCCCGGTAGCTGAGCACCTGGCCCCCGTCGGCGATCACCGCGGGGCGATCCGGATCTTCCTGGGCGAAGACACCCGGGTGCACGGTCAATCCCTCCAGCGGGGCAGATGCCCGGTGTCGTTGATGCTCACCACCTGGGCCAGGCCGTCGGGACCGCCCCGCACCCAGGTGACGGAACAGTAGTCCGGTGCGAAATGGACGAAGCGGCTCAGGCCCAGGAGGTCGGCGAGGACGACGTTGATGGGGATGCCGTGGGTGAAGACGGCGGCGCGGCGGCCGGGCCCCGTATCGGCGAGGATCTTCGCCATCGCCCCCCGGACCGCCGCCAGGAAGACCTCCGGGTCGGCGCCGAGGAACCCGATGGGGTCGTGGAGGAAGGCGCTGAAGGCGGTCGGGTCCCGCCGGAGGGTCTCCATCTTCAGGTAGGTTCGGGTCTTGGCATAGGCGTCCGCCTCGGCGAGCCCGTCGAGGATGGTGACCTCGAGCCCGAGCTTCTGGGCCAGGGGCTGGGCCGTCTCGAAGGCGCGGCGGAGAGGGCTCGCGTAGATCCGGTCGACCTGGGAGCGGGCGAGCCGCTCGGCCACGATGCCCGCGAGCTCCCGGCCTTCCTCCGAGAGGGGAGGGTCGAGGAGCAGCCGCCCTGCGTCGGCCTGCGCCTCGTCGGGGACACCGTGGCGGACGAGATAGAGGTGGGTGGTCATCGACGGTCCCGCGCAACCCCGGGCGGCACGTCGCCACCCCGGTCGATCCGTAAAAGTGATATCACGTTCATTTTACGAGGGACAAGGCGCGACAGCGCCGTGGCGGGGACCCTCGTCGGCCGTCGCCGCCGGGGTCACGGGCCCGGAGGGTAGTCGTAGAAACCGCGGCCGGTCTTCCTCCCGAGGTGGCCGGCTTCCACCTTTCGCCGGAGGGTCAGGGCGGGGCGGTACTTGGGGTCGCCGAAGTCCCGCTGGAGCACTTCGAGGATCAGCAGCACCACGTCCAAGCCGATCACGTCCGCCAGCGCCAGGGGGCCGATGGGATGCCGCAGGACCGTCTTCATCGTGCGGTCGACCTGGGAGACGCTCCCGGCTCCGTCCTCGACGGCGAAGATGGCCTCGTTGATGAAGGGGATGAGCAGGCGGTTCAGGATGAAACCGGGGACGTCCCCGGCGTCGATGACCTCCTTGCCCATCGCCGCCGCCAGGGCCCGGGCCCGCTCGACCGCCGGTTCGCCCGTATCGACCCCACGGACCAGCTCGACCACCGGCATCACGGGCACCGGCACCATGAAATGAAGGCCGAGGACGCGGTCCGGCCGTCGGGTCGCCCGGCCCAGGCGGCCGATCCCGATGGAGCTGGTGTTGCTGGCGAGGACCGCCTCGGGCCCGGCCTGCCGGTCGACCTCGGCGAGGATC